>JBDSBL010000204.1:0-5189 GCA_039921625.1 Chitinophagaceae bacterium | reverse complement strand
CCTGCGAGGTAAAAGCTATGTTGGGAAATTGATTGTTTCTAAATAAGAGATGATTAAAAGAAAAGAGACTACCTGTCTGGTAGTCTCTTTTCTTTTTTATTGTATTCCAACTTTAGTGTTGATTAATTATTAATGCTCTGTTTTATTTAAGCAATAAAACTATTTAGGAGACATTATTCAAACAAAAAGCAAAAAGGCAAATAATGCTAAAATTATTTATCCAGCCGATCTAACATAGCTTCCATTTCTGAGATTTCTTTTCGCTGCGCTAGTATGATATCGTTTGCCAGTTTTTTTACTTCCGGGTCTTTTATATTTGCCCGCTCACTGGTTAAGATAGCGGAAGAATGGTGTGGTATCATGGCTTTCATATATTGCACATCGCCTATCGGCGTTTGCGTACGCAAAGCAAATAATACCACGGTAAAAAGAACAACTCCACTTAGCATGATACCCATATTCGTTTTTTTATTTGGATACATATTACCCATCATTGCCATCATTACTACTGCCATTGAAGCCACCATCAATAAGGCCATGTAAATGCGGGAAACACTTGTATGGTAGTGCTTTATTTCAATCACATTTAAGAACATAACGGCATACATGATCAAAAAAGAAACTCCGAGTGTTAATGCAAATTTTTTATAACTCATCATCTTATTAATATTTGGGTATGTTAGAAGTCAATTTTTCAATAAAGGAATGTTTGCCATTTTGCAATTCTGTTTTTAGCCACCCATCATTCTGCCCACTGCATAGTTCTTCTATCTTATCATCCAATTCTTTGCTAAATATTGCCGCATGGTTTTGATAACCCTTTGCTACCGTTTCTTTATCTATTTTCTTATTTTCATACCGGGTGTTCAATTCACTGATGTGATTGGTGAGCCGGTCAGTTGCAAACCCATCAAAGGCTTCCATTTCTTTAGTTTTATTTTCCATTTTTAAATTTTTTATTTAATACACAATTGTTATACCTGCACCAAATCCCATATCGCTGTCGTAATGCGTAGATAGATCAAGCCATTTGCGAACAACATATTTAAATCCAGCCATATATTCTTTATCTGTATTCCAAAGAGCTCCAAAACGTAACCGAGGAGTAATGGGAACGTCTTCTCTTCCTAATTGAAAACGAAACTTTCCCTTGCTGTCAACACGGGCCTGAGCCTTTACCAACATAGGCAATGTATACTCCACCCCGGCTACCAGGGCCTTCCGGTTGTTTTGATTGCTCAACTGGCCAAAGGCATTTTTTTCAACTTTATTTACCCTGTTGTTTTTGTGGTAATCAAACCCAATAAACGGAAACCACCACTGCATTTTTCCAACATACCTGCCCAGGTACGTTTCACTTTCATATCCATGGTCCGGGTGCAAACCTAACCGCCACTCACTGCGCAGTTCATACCGTTCTCCAGGTATCATTATTTTGCCATCACTTCCGTTACTTTCCAATCCTATCTCCGCCATTACATGAATCATATTCTGGTCTCTCAAAAAACGATTGTAAGATGCAACCCCATCCGGCAATTCGGGGTTAGGAGGCGAATCTTTGTAACTAAATACATTACCCATGCCAGCCATCATATGGTACAAAATATGGCAGTGGAAAAACCAGTCACCACTTTGATTTGCTGCAAACTCGATGGTGTCTCTTTCCATGGGCATAATGTCGAGGACATTTTTTAAAGGTGCGTATTCACCCTGGCCATTCAGTACGCGAAAATCATGTCCATGAAGGTGCATGGGATGCCGCATCATAGAATTATTATATAAAATGATGCGCACATTCTGTCCTTTTTGAATCATTATTTTATCCCATTCTCTTACTACTTTGTTATTGATAGACCACACATATCTATTCATATTGCCGGTAAGTACAAACTCCAATGTTTTGTATGGAGCATCCGGCAACATTGTTTTTAATGGCGATTGCAACATAGCATAATTCAATGTGGTGATGCCGTCATTTCCCATTTCCATCCCCTGCATCTCTTTCATACTGTCGGCTTCGGTATTATTGTTTTTTACCTCCTTGTTGTGCTGGTGTGCTGGTGCAGGTTCTTTAAACTCATTGTACATCACCGTATTCATGTCCATCTTTTGCAAAGTCATTTCCATATCCATTGCCTTCATATCGCCATTCATCTTCATCATGTCGTTCATCATCTTCATGCCTTCAAAATAATTGAGACGGGGCAATACAGGTGCGGGCATTTTCATACCCTTTCCCAACCATAACGATGCAGCTTTAGTACGGTCTTCCGGAGTGGCCCTAAACTCATAACTCATATTGTCAGGTATCGTCACTACCACGTCGTAGGTTTCAGATACACCCACTATTAAACGATCCACTTCTATAGGAACTACTTCATTTCCATCATTGGCAATTACCGTCAATTTACCACCACCATATCCTACCCAGAAGTAGGTAGATGCTCCAGCATTTACAATGCGCATTCGTACCCGGTCTCCGGCTTTATATTGCGGTGCTTCGGATTCCTGTTTGCCATTTATGAGAAAGTGATCGTAATACACATCACTCACATCCATGGCATTCATCCGCTTAAATTCGTTGGTGACTTTTGTACCAAAATGGCCGGAAGCAATGGCTTCACTATAGCTTTGCGTACTTCCTTTTTTTATGGCATACCAGTCATTGACGGTGCGCAGCCTGCGCTGCACTTCCGATGGTTTTTCGTCCGTCCATTCACTTAATACAATCGTCTGCTCTTTATTGTAAGCACCATTACCCATTGTTGGCATGGAGCTCATTTGCATATTACTGTGGTCCATTCCTTTCATATCCATCCCCTTCATGTCCATCTCTTTCATACCCGCCATATTGTGCCCGGCATGCTCGTCTTTGCCTGCAGTATCTTTCTTCATTTGGTTATGCATGGCACCGTCATTCATTTTCATTCCATCCATTTTCATATCACCCATCATTGAATGATCTTCCATACCCATCATATCGTTTGTTCCCCCTCTTTTCTTGAAAATTAAGGCGCCATATACTCCTGCCTGCTCCTGCAAGCCACTGTGCGAGTGGTACCAATACGTACCATTTTGGTGTACAGCAAATTTGTATAAATGTGATTCACCAGTACGGATGGG
This sequence comes from Chitinophagaceae bacterium, assembly GCA_039921625.1. Taxonomy (GTDB): domain Bacteria; phylum Bacteroidota; class Bacteroidia; order Chitinophagales; family Chitinophagaceae; genus Flavisolibacter. The sequence goes on along the minus strand of JBDSBL010000204.1, from coordinate 2,066 downwards.
TTGTGTGGTGAGGTAAGGAACTCCATCAAACTCGTTGGGTAATATCACCCCATGCCAGTGGATGGACGTTTCATGCTTTGCTCTATTGTGAACATAGATAGCGGCGGTATCACCTTCTGTAAAAACTAGATCAGGGCCTGGAAGGGTACCATTTATAGCAAACGCATGTTTTGATTTGCCGGTAAAATTGACCATTGTATCTGTTACGTACAAATCATATCGAACCGTTTTGCCCGGTTCCATAATTACCTTTCCGTTAAAAAGCTTTTCACCTGACAAATCCGGTTTCTTCTCATTGTGCACCATCTCTGAAGTATCACCGCTTTTCTTATCTACCTCCAATTTCATCTCCTTCATTTCACCTTTGTCCATTTCCATCATATGATGGTCCTGGTTCGCCGGAGGATTTTCTTTTTTAGCAGGCACTGATGGTTTCTTTTGAGGTACTGATTTAAGTACCGGTGCCTTTATCTTTTTCTTTACAAGCGCCATCCCACATTTGGGACATTTACCCGGTTTGTCACTCTGCACTTCCGGGTGCATTGGGCAGGTATATATTTCCTTTTTTACTGGTTGTTGCATTGCGGGCATTGTGTGCCCTTCATGTTGCGCAAAGCCTACGGCTTGTATCAGTACCAGCCAACCAACGAAAAACAATTGTTTCATAATAAATACTTTGTGTAAAGCCCTTCGGCTGCATTTTATTTTGCAGCTTCCAGGCTGTCTTTTGTTTTTAATGCCCAATCAATAAGTAAACTCTTTTCTGTTGAAGAAAGCCTTGCATCTCTATGCATCAAGGTGTAAGAAAATAGTGGCATGGACTCGTCTTTTACACTACCTGCTATAGACTTTAATTTACTCAACTGTCTTCTGTGTGAATAAGTTCCAAACAGATCAAAGTTTAGTTTGTCTTTAGCCTCAGTAATATGATTTGCCATAAACCAGCCTACAGGTTGCACATTTACGTACCATGGATACCTGGTATTGTTGCTATGGCAATCGTAACAGGCATTTTGTAAAACTACTTTTACATTTTGTGGTACCATTAGCACACTGGTAATTGCATCAGTAGATACTTTCTTACTCACATTTTTATCCGGTTTGAAAAACTGAATAATTACAAATGCGGCCAGAAAAAAGATCCCTATTCCTTTTAGTAAGCGCATTACTTTAATTCTTCTTTCATTTCTCCACAATCACTCATTTTCTTACCCAAATAAGGATTTTTGATTTGTTTGGAATCACTCAACCAATTTGCCCCCTTATTATTATTGTACATGGGGCAATGATAATAATACATGGCTTGACCTGCACCGGTTGCTTTCACGAGGTCATGAATATCCTGGCTTAGTGTTTCAAAATGCTCCCGCTGATGTGCTATTTTATTGGCATTGCTACCAATGTGCTCTCCGTGTTCCTGAATGTCTGATTTTACGTCCTCATACATCTTTTTTTGTTCGGAGGTAAATCCGGATACATCCAGATTTGCTATAGCTAAAGCCACATCGTTACCAGCAGTGGCGGCAGTTTTAGCATCATCATTTGCAAGGGCATTTTCCACCTGTAAATAAGACTTCATAACTGTGCTCATTGAGCTATTGTGCATACTCATTTTACCGTTCGTGCTGCTCATAGTACCAGTACCGCCCATTTGATTGCCCATGCTACTGTCGGACATTTCATGGTTCATGGTGTGGGTTTCCGTTACTTTATTTTCTTTATTATCATTACAAGCGGCTACTGCAAACAAGGTTATTACAGAACCTATAATTATACTTTTCATATATTATAATTTGATTTTGTTACAAAATTTATTGTAGTGTATCGGTTACTTTTCCGCAGGTAAGCATGCTGTTACCATAGTAAGGATTTTTGATGCTTTTCTCATTACTCAACCAGGATGCTTTTTTCATTGGGCAATACTGTACATATACTGGTTGGTCTGTAAGCTTTAAAGATTTAGCAACCTCGGTCACGTTGGTAGAAAAATTAGAAAAGGCCGCTCTTTGCTTATCAATGGTCTTGGCATCTGCGATGGTACCGGCATCTTTCAACAAGGTATTTAC
>JBDSBL010000203.1:0-7930 GCA_039921625.1 Chitinophagaceae bacterium | reverse complement strand
ATAACTGAATTATCATGCAAACTTTCATCGACTTTTTTAAACACCTTACCAGTCCTGAGTGGATCATGCTTCATGGCGGATTATATATAGTAGTCCTAATTGTATTCATAGAAACAGGTTTGTTTTTTGGCTTTTTTTTACCAGGAGATTCTTTGCTTTTTATAGCTGGTATGGTGATAGCCAACACCATGGCTCCATTTTCTTTGCCGTTCGTCAATTTAGCTTTTTGGATCGTGTTGATAACTACTGCAGGTATAGCCGGCAACTTTGTGGGTTATTGGTTTGGTAGGAAATCTGACCGCCTGCTTTTTCAAAAAGACACCTGGATTTTTAAAAGAAAATACATAGTGCAAGCCACCGAATTCTACGAGAAAAAAGGCGGCGGAGCTATTATGCTTGCCAGGTTTCTTCCAATTATTAGAACCTTTGCTCCTATAGTAGCCGGAATGGTAAAAATGAATGTGGCTAAATTTTCTTTTTATAATATAGTTGGAAGTTTTTTGTGGGCAGGCAGTATTGTAACGGCAGGTTTCTTATTAGGAGAAAATGCATGGGCTAAAGAAAATATTGAGAAAATACTTATTGGCATTGTACTCTTGACAACCGGTCCGGTTTTATTAAAACTAATTACGGGAAAAAAAGGAAAGACAATGCAGGCCGCTACTATTCATAATCTACCTCATAATGAAAGGGAAAGAGTCAAACCCTAACTAATTTTATAACCTCAGATATATGGAATTTTTATTACCAGACTTTACCAATCCTGCCATTTGGATCAGCCTGCTGACCCTTAGCTTTTTAGAGATCGTTCTTGGCATTGATAATATTATTTTTATCTCAATAGTTGCGGGCAAATTGCCACAGCAACAACAACGCAAAGCCCGCAATATTGGCTTGCTGCTGGCAATGCTTTTCCGTGTTGGATTGTTGCTGTGCATCAATTGGATCATAAGCCTTACTGACCCGGTGGTTACTATTCCAGCTGTTGGAAGTTTTCTTGAAAACCCCGTACCGCTGAGTATCAAAGATTTGATTCTAATTGCCGGCGGCTTATTTCTTATTGTCAAAAGCACTTTGGAGATACATACCAAATTGCGACCGGAAGAAACAACAGAGATTAAAAAAAATAAAAAAGCCATCAGCTTTAGTACCGTTATTTTCCAGATTGTATTAGTCGATGCCGTATTTTCTTTTGATTCTATTTTAACCGCCATTGGATTAGTGGAAAGTGTAGTGGTAATGATCATTGCCGTTGTTATTTCCATTGGCATTATGATGCTTTTTGCTGGCACCGTTACGAACATCATCAACAAACATCCTACGCTTCAAATGCTGGCGCTATCTTTTTTAGTGGTCATTGGAGTGGTGTTGATAGCAGATGGTTTTCATCAGGAGATAAGCAAAAGCATCATCTACTCTTGCTTAGGTTTTTCATTAATGGTAGAAATGCTGAACATACGATTGCGAAAGAAAACTATTAAAGTAGAATAGACTATTCTTTATAAAATGTAGAGAAGATGAGAACGTATATTTTATTCATACGTGTAACTTGCGGCCATGCAGCAATACCTTCAGCTTCTTCAACATATTCTGTCTAACGGCGTACAAAAGGAAGATCGGACGGGCACCGGAACCCTTAGTTGTTTTGGGTACCAAATGCGTTTTCCACTGCAGGATGGTTTCCCGATGGTGACTACCAAAAAGCTGCATGTAAAAAGTATTATTCATGAACTCTTGTGGTTTTTGAAAGGCGAAACAAACATTCACTATTTAAAAGAAAACGGCGTTAGCATATGGAATGAGTGGGCTGATAAAAACGGCGAACTCGGACCTGTATATGGAAAACAATGGCGCAGTTGGGCGGGTGCAGATGGCAAAACGGTGGACCAGGTTGCTGAAGTCATTGAGCAAATCAAAAAGAACCCGGACAGCCGCAGGCTTATTGTTAGTGCTTGGAATGTAGCGGAACTTCCGGAAATGGCACTCATGCCCTGTCATGCACTTTTTCAGTTTTATGTGGCTGATGGAAAGTTAAGTTGCCAGCTGTATCAACGCAGTGCAGATGTATTTTTAGGAGTTCCATTCAACATAGCATCTTATGCGTTGCTGACCATGATGGTGGCGCAGGTCTGCCATTTAGAGCTGGGAGATTTCATCCATACATTTGGCGATGTACACTTGTACAATAATCATTTGGAGCAAGCCAAATTGCAATTATCCCGCCAACCATTTTCGTTGCCCACTATGAAGTTGAATCCAGCCATAGAGTCTATTTTTGACTTTACATTTGCTGATTTTACATTGGAAAATTACGAGCACCACCCGGCCATCAAAGCACCGGTAGCAGTATAAATAATATCTATTTTGTAGGAAAAGAATTTTGGTACTTAATTAAAAGCATGATCTTAAGTTTAATAGTAGCGGCTGACGAAAATAATGTAATAGGGAGGGACAATAAACTTCCCTGGCATTTGCCAAATGATTTAAAATATTTTAAAAATATTACGTGGGGCATGCCGGTAGTGATGGGACGAAAAACATTTGAATCTATTGGTAAACCACTGCCGGGCAGAACAAACATTGTGGTCACAAGAAATATGAATTGGAAGGGCGATGGAGCAATTGTGGTGCACCAGGTAAACGAAGCCATTGAGGTGGCAACATCCTATGATGTAATAGAAATTTACATAATTGGAGGTGCAGCATTATTTGCTACTACTCTTGCAGATGCAAACCGGCTATACCTTACCCGCATTCACCACCAATTTGAAGGAGATGTTTTCTTTCCCGCAATAGATGAAAAAATATGGCTGTTGAAAAAAGAAACCTTTTGCGATGCGGATGAAAAAAATGCTTTCCCGCATACTTTTCAATTTTGGGAAAGAAAAGATAAGGAGTAGGCTTGCCCTTTAATACTTTTACTTTTTACATTTACAAAGCGGTGTACACTTCTTATCAGTTAGCAAAAAAATACCTTGCCTATTATGCCACTGCATCCAATGCTCAAGGCCACGGCATGCATTCCCCTTTTGTTTTTCAGTTTATAAAAAAGGTGCTTAATAACAAGGATAAAATGGTACCTCCTTCTTCCATTGAGGCATTACGAAAAGAGTTATTAAGTAATAAAAAAGACATACAAATAAAAGACCTTGGCGCCGGTTCAAGATTACAAACTAACGCGACCAGAAAAATAAGCACCTTGGCACGAAGAGCTGTAAAGCCAAAAAAGTATGGTCAGCTTTTGTACCGGCTTGCTCATTATTACCAACCGAAAACAATTATAGAATTAGGGACTTCCTTGGGAATCACCACAGCTTACCTGGCGGCAGCAAATGAAGGAGCAGAAGTGTACACGGTGGAAGGCAGCCCGTCCATTCATAACCTGGCGGTTGACAATTTCAACTTATTAAACTTCAAAAATATAGACGCTATTGAAGGAAACTTTGATACCGTTTTGCCCCGTATTTTAGAAAAGCAATCCCGTATTGATCTTGCTTATGTAGATGGAAATCATCGCCTGAAACCTACGCTTCACTACTTTGAATTATTACTCACCAAAGCCCACAACGACACCATCTTTGTATTTGACGACATACATTGGAGTGCTGAAATGGAGGAAGCATGGAAAAGTATCAAAAACAACGAAGCAGTAACCGCAACGATTGACTTGTTTTTCATTGGAATTGTATTACTTCGCAACGAGTTTAAAACAAAGCAGCACTTTAAAGTTTATTTTTAGGGAAAGAAATAAATCACTGCTCTTCCAAATTAAAATTTTTTGCAATAAATTGACCCAATGATCGTAGGTATTCTTAAAGAACCAAAGGAAGAATCAAGGGTTTCGTTGCTGCCGGATGCAGTGGCGCAACTAATAAAAAAAGGCATTACGGTAATGGTAGCAGATGGTGCAGGGGAAAGATCTTTTGCTGCCAATGCTGATTATGAAAAAGCGGGCGGAATGGTAGCACCTTCCTCCGAAGTAATTTCTAAAAGTGATGTATTACTTTCTATAAACAAGCCTGAAGAGGATATACCGGCCAACAAAATATTGATTGGCATTTACCAACCACTTTATGCAGCTACTACAATGGAAGATTGGGCGCAGGCAGGCCTCACCGTATTTAGCCTCGATATGCTGCCCCGTACCACGCGGGCGCAAAGCATGGATGTATTAAGTTCTCAAGCCAACATAGCCGGGTACAAAGCCGTGCTTACTGCTGCCGGTACATATAGCCGTTACTTTCCCATGTTTATGACCGCTGCCGGTACTATTGCTCCTGCAAAGGTGTTGATACTAGGTGCTGGTGTAGCCGGCCTGCAAGCCGTAGCTACCGCTCGTAGGCTAGGAGCCGTGGTAGAAGTGTTTGATACCCGCCCGGCGGTGAAGGAAGAAGTAATGAGCCTTGGAGCAAAGTTCGTGGAGGTAGAAGGCGCTGCCGATGCCACCAAAGGTGGAGGCTATGCAGTGGAGCAAACAGATGAGTACAAACAAAAGCAACAGCAACGCATTGCTGAAAGCATTGCCAAAGCAGATATAGTAATAACCACCGCGCAAATACCAGGTAAGAAAGCACCAATCCTCATAACGGAGGAAATGCTGAATGCCATGCGCAGCGGCTCGGTGATCATTGATATAGCGGCGGCTACCGGCGGCAACACACCGGTGACAAAAAACAACGAAACAGTGGTGCGAAAAGGAGTGTCCATCATTGGCAACAGCAACCTGCCGGCCACAATGCCTTCCGATGCCAGCAAAATGTATGGCAAAAACGTAATGAATTTTTTGGGGCTGATCACCACTAAAGAAGGGGCACTAAATCTTGCGTGGGAAGATGATCTTGTAACGGGAAGTTGCATCACGCATGAAGGAAAAGTGGTGCACTCAAAAGTAGCGCCCTTGCTGGCCAAAGCAAAAGTATAATGGCAAAATGCTCTTTCCTTTTGTATAGAGTTCTTTTAAATAAAATGGTAGGTTTTGTAGCCGTCAGTGGTGGTTCTATTGGGCGCCTGTTGTGTCACACACTGGAGCTGCAGAACCGCTGCGGAGCAGGGCTTCCCATGATAAGAAGCAAATAGAAATGGATCAGGAATGGAAAGTTGAAATATAAGACCACTTGCATTATTGATGATAGAAGTTACCGGACGTAAAACGGAGCATCGCAAGGAACGGTGAGTAGAACCACCGATGCCGGTTAACAAAAAAAATAATAACAAAACCGCTTTTAAAAAGGTGTTTGGAATACTTTAAAATAGATAGGTGATTATGGAAAATATATTGACCTGGTTTGCATTGCACCAACAAACATTGTACATCGTCATCTTAATGATTTTTGTAGGCATTGAGGTGATAGGGCGAGTGCCAAGCGTATTGCATACTCCGCTTATGAGTGGCGCCAATGCCATTCACGGTGTGGTGGTTATTGGGGCCATCATTGTAATGGGCCGGGCAGAAACCAATAACTACCTGGCGCTTACTCTGGGTTTTTTGGCGGTGGTGTTGGGCATGCTGAATGTAGTGGGCGGCTTTGTGGTGACCGATCGCATGCTGGAAATGTTTAAATCAAAAAAGAAGAAATAGGAACATGGAATTATTGATCATCATATACCTGATAGCCTCCGTTACATTTATAGTGGGGTTAAAAATGCTCTCGCACCCCGAGACCGCACGAAGAGGAAATGCCATAGCAGCAGCGGGAATGACCATTGCCATTTTAGGAACTATTTTTCTGTATGAGGATGAAGCTACCGGCACAAGGCTACATAATTACGGATGGATTTTTGGCGGCTTAATGGTGGGTGGAATCATAGGAACCCTGGCAGCCAAAAAAATTAAGATGACGGCGATGCCGGAGATGGTAAGTTTGTTCAACGGAATGGGCGGTGCTTGTGCGGCCCTTATTTCCATTGTAGAATTTCATCACTTTGCGGCCACTGATTTTTCCTTTCAAATATTTGAAGCTTTCCAATCCAACACCGGGGAAGACATGGCAACGTTTGATCTGCCACTGCCGGTTGGTACCCTTATTACTATATTTCTAGGTTTGATCATTGGTTCTATTTCGTTTGCGGGTAGTGCCGTGGCCTGGGGCAAATTGAATGGAAGGATCAAAGATTTTTCTTTCCGGGGACAGCATATTGTAAACCTGGTGATCCTGGTGGCCATTATTGGGCTGAGTATTATACTATTAAATAAGATCAGCAATTCATTTGACATTAGTTCCGGCGATGTGGTGAATACAGGTAGAAAAATTACGTTTCGCCCCGGCTTCAATATTCAATTCACTGCATCCATCTTTGTTACGTTTTACGCCATTCTTTTCCTGTCGCTTTTGTACGGAGTATTTTTTGTGTTGCCCATTGGTGGTGCTGATATGCCGGTGGTTATTTCTTTGCTCAATTCCTTTACCGGTGTAGCGGCTGCCTGCGGTGGTTTTTTATACGACAATAAAGTAATGCTAACCGGAGGGATACTGGTAGGAGCAGCGGGCACCTTGCTTACCATTTTAATGTGCAAGGCCATGAACCGCTCACTTAAAAATGTGTTGATCGGTTCTTTTGGTGGCAGCAAGGTGGGGGGATCCGCCTTAGCTACTGACCATCCTCCAATAAAAGAAATAACGATAACCGATGCAGCGGTGGTGATGGCGTATGCCAATAAAGTGATCATTGTTCCCGGCTATGGGTTGGCCGTAGCGCAGGCGCAGCATGCTTGTCATGAACTGGAAAAGTTGCTTACCGAAAAAGGCGTGGAAGTAGCCTATGCCATTCATCCGGTGGCAGGCCGTATGCCCGGCCACATGAATGTGCTGCTGGCAGAGGCTGATGTAAGCTATGATAAACTGGAAGAAATGGAGCAGGCCAATGAAGCTTTCAGTACTACTGATGTGGTGCTGATATTAGGGGCAAACGATGTGGTGAATCCGGCAGCAAAAACAGACAAAGAATCTCCAATATACGGTATGCCTATATTGGACGTGGAGCTTGCCAAAACGGTGATTGTAAATAAGCGCAGCATGAAACCCGGATATGCAGGTATAGAAAATGAATTATTTTTTAAGCCCAAAACATCTATGCTTTTTGGTGATGCTAAAAAGGTGCTGCAGGACCTGATTACAGAGATCAAAAACCTTTAGAATAAACAACAGAAACTAGAAGTAATAAGTGGCGTTACATAAATGAGTTGTTATTGGATTTATGGTAGATAATAGAACAGTACCAATAGCATGGCCCGGCTATTAATCAGTGGGTTCCCAAAGTTCAATTTTATTTCCTTCAAGGTCCATTATGTGAACGAACTTTCCGTAATCATAAGTTTCTATTTGGTCTAATATAGTAACACCTTCTTCTTTTAATTGTACGAGCAACCCCTCAAGATCTGCCACCCGGTAGTTGATCATAAAATCTTTGGTGGACGGTTCAAAATATTTGGTAGATTCTGCAAATGGACTCCATTGTGTTGATCCTTTTTTTGACGGGTTTGCTTCGTCCACCCATTCAAAAGTGGCTCCATACTCAGTGGTGTTTAACCCTAAATGTGTTTGATACCATTCCATCAATTTCTTTGAGTCTTTGCACTTGAAAAAGATACCGCCAATGCCTGTTACTTTTTTCATTTTGTTCTTAGTTTGGTTGTTAGCAAATTAATTAAAAAGTGTATGGAAGAATTGGGTGAGGGCTGGCTAGGTTAAGAATGTCAGGTGTTGGAAGTTACACTATTTTTTAAATTTTTATTTTGCTAAAAGCGGGTCAGTGTAGATGTATCAATTAAATTAATACTTGGCAATATGGTTGTAAAAATCATTTTTGTTTTTTCTTATAAGACTTTGCTTTTTCATTAAAATCTAAACACAAAGCCATCCAATAATCAAACTCTTTTCCGGCGAAACCGTTTGGCGAAACGTAACAATATCCAGTGTATTTTTTTCCTTTC
>JBDSBL010000202.1:0-4057 GCA_039921625.1 Chitinophagaceae bacterium | reverse complement strand
TGGATCAAATACATTAAATACAAGTGAAGAAAACCAACAGGTAAGCCGGATGCTTGCTACATCGTTTATTGCCACAGACAAAGCTGCAGCCTGGCTGGCACTTGTAACCCAAGAGCCCTGACGAATAAATAAGTTATTAACCTGCTTGCCATATTTCCACTGACCGGTAGCAGAATCAAGGTATATTTTCGTGCCGTTTGATTTTAAGTGCTGATACAAATGAGATTGGTTGAAACCAGGCTCTGCATTAGGTAAATAAATAAAAGAAGATGAATTCCAGGTGATATTCCCAGAAACGGGTATCATTCCTACTCTCCAATAATAAACGGTATTGTCCTTGAAAGTAAGGCCCGGTTCAAATTCCATCACCCCACCGCTTGTAGTAATTGTTTTGGTAAGTTTCAATGGAGAATTAAATAATTCTGTTGTGTCAATTTCCATTTTGTATTGTTTGGAAAGACTAAACGGATTGGCAGTAGATGCAAATAATTTAATGTTTTGCTTATTAACTATAGCAAAATTGTAGGGAGATATTGGCCGAGCTTCATCTTCATAAATTACAAATTCTTTGGTAACGCTATTGTTCGTTTCGTAAAATTCATCCACTGCATTATCAGCATCAATGGTAACAGTTATCTTATTGGTTCCTTTATCCGTAATGGCATCTATGGGAATACTTACACTAATGGAATCTGCATACCGAATACCTGGAATTGTATCCCGGTGCACAACTTTTATACTTCCGTTCGGATATTGTCTTTTTATTTCCACTACTATTTTTGTGTCAACTGCTTTTCCGATATTCAAAAATTTTGCATTCACTTTGAATGAAGTTTCCGCAATGGAAATAAAATCAGGTGCAATTTTCACCATCGGATCATCTATTACATAATCTGCCTTTGCGTGTGGATTCAATCTTATAGCCGGGTCTCCATGCAATTCTGTTTGCTCGGAATTTGTTCTGGCATAAAAGTCTTCAGTAGAATAGGTATTAAAAACTTTTTTAATTGTATTATTCATTATCTCACCCATCGTTTTTCCATAATCCTCTACTGAGATTGACTTGTACGCCCTGCTTGCCCACACATCTAAATAAGATTCAATGCCAAAATAGGTGCTGGCTATAAATCCAATAGTTCCTCTTTCAGGTGCTAATACATATTTTTCAGAAAGCGTTTCTTTAGTTTGTAGGCGTTGCGGATTGTAAGTAAAAAAGTTGCCGGCATTGCAGCCTAAGCCAATAAACATCGGATACTTGCCTTTATTATTATAATTTTCTGGGTTGTCCAGATTGAATTCTAATGTAGTAGAGGAAGAATGGCCAAAGTAAGTGATAAGGGTAATGCCCTCTTCAAAGAGTTGTTGCAAAGAATTATTGCTTAATTGCTGCACCGCATCGCTTGAGCTTTTGCTAAATGTAGTAACCTTACCTCCAAAATATATATCACTGATAATTCTTCGATACGTATCCATGTATCCGCTTAATCTATTCTGCAAATCAGGGTCACCACCTCCTACAATGTGTACTACATTTTTCATCCATCCGCGGTCTTCTTTCCGTGGAGATAAAGTGGCTTGTGCTAATTCAAATTCTTTTATCTTTTTTAAATAGATTGTTACTTCCTCAGCACTGACTGCTGATAGCCGGCCAATAGGAATTTCAGGTTGCACTAATCCGGGAGGTGATACCAATAACACGTCAGAAGAAGGCCAACCAAAAGTAGGAACCAGTTGTAGTTTATCAAGCGTTTGGCTGTTAGCCGGATTTCCTTCCACGCTACGATAGCTTACATAGTTCACGCCTTTACCTATCAGAAATACATTTTTTGGTGCTACAGCAAAACGCTTCAGTGCAAACCGTAAAAAATTACGAATGGAAGATGGGTGCATTTTAATGCCAAATGCAAATTGATCTACCAATTCATCGATCCAAAAAATTTTGGTATTGTTTGCTCCGCCAACGGCAGAACTTCTATAAGCTCTGTAATCTTCCATTGGATTATTAGCCCCCACAGCCAACAGCCTGTTACTGATAATTATATAGTCGGCCTGATTGGCAGACTTGGAATAATCCGTGTAATTGCGCTGTTGCAATTCTGTAACCGACGAAACATTAGCGGACTCTTCATTCACCAACACCATATTTCGCTCAGTACCAGAAGGCTGAAGCACTACTTTTACTATACCGGAAGTGGATACATCACCTACATACCTTTTTCCATTGGTCAGGTCGTACAACACAGGAGCGGTAGCTCCATAAGTAAATCCTGTTATTTCTAAATATTTGGCTCCAGCCGAAGAAGGAAGAGAAAATTCAAAATTAGATGCACCACCAAAATTAAACTGACGCGGATAGATAAGTTCATATTGAGCCACCACAAGCCGGTCGGTCTTTGGCGAGGTAATGTTATTAAACTGAACTACAGCATTATTAAAATTGAGTAAACTTATAGGTATGGGATAAGATAATTTAGCATATGAAAAAAAACTCAGGTATTGAGTGGTATCAATAACTGTATTGTTTAATCGTATCCCTAGCCTTCTTTCCCTGATGCCATTCCCTGCGGCTGCCACTTTTAAGGTCGCATTGGGACCGGCTGTATAAACAAAAAGATTTGAATTGGTAACGGTAAGTGTAGTAGCAGAATCAATATCACCACTAGTATAACCTTCCCCTTTATCGTACGAAGAGGAATACAAATATTCCCCTACATCCAATGCATAACCACTGTTGATCTTGTCTTTAAAATATTTACCCGTGGTAAATAAAAAATAAGGCTCTGGATTTAAGTTGTTTGCAGCAACGTTATTGGAAGTATTGACCAACCGTAAACTATTTCCGGCAGGGTTTGATGTTAGGAAATAAGCCGCCGTGTCTGTCTGCAAACTCCACTTGTCATTTAATTGGTAATCCTGGTCTTTATAAAGTTCTTTATCCGGCTTTCCATCATTCATTACCCCCCAAAACTCAATATAATCCGTGGTGGAGAAAGTGCCTGCAGCCCTTGAAGTATACAGTGGCACCTGCACGCCATTGCGCCATAACTGAAAATTTTCAGCTGGCACCGTAGTTAAACCTGCGGTACTTAATTGAGTGTATGGAATGCGGTAAAGACCTGTTTTTCCAACTTTAAATTTATAGTACGTTTTGTTGTAATCAATCCATTCATTATTAAAAACCTGTGCTTTGGAAGCAAGGCCGGCGATTAGAAATATACAGAGGAGAAAATTTTTCATGAATCTTGTTTTGGAAAGGTAGGATTGATTTTATTTTTTCTTTTTCTTGTTGTGATCATTTACAAGGTCAAGTTGCAATGAAAATACGTGAGTATACAATGGGTTGGATTGATTGGCCAGGTTGGTAAATGCATAATCAATCTTTACATTTTGAATTCGAAAGCCGGCCCCTGCACTTGGCTGATAGATCCAAACCTTTTTTTGGTTGGTAGTATCTCCATCTTGAAGCGCCCTTTGAAAGTTGTTGATGCCTCCACGCAGGTAAAAAACATTATTAATATTAGCTTCTAATCCTAATTTAGGATCAATAGAAATAGGCGAACTGCTGATTACTGTATTCCGCTTGCCATCAAACGTAATATCGAAATTGGCTTCTGCTAAAAGGCTTGATTTTTTTCCAAGGGCAAATTCACGACCGGCACCCGCCACCAAACGGGGCGCAGTCAATTCTGTAGATTTTACCGGAATATCATTGTTGGTAAGGTATAAGGCCTGCTTTTCCCGTTCGGTAAAAGAAAATGCCCAGGTATTAAAAGTGGTAGTTATATCCCGGCCGGCAAATCCAAACTTCCATTTGTTGCTTTGTATTTGCAAACCCGCATCAAACCCAAAACCAAAGGCTTTGGCAAAGGTGCCTACACTCCGGTGAATCACTTTTGCATTGACACCGAAGTTGATATTTTTATTTGCGCTTTCTTTTACTTTTTGTGCCAGCGAAAAAATAAATGCATAGTCTGCCGATGAAAAGGATTGAATGTTGTTGTAATTGATGCTGCCATCGGGCTCTACCAAAAACAGAGTATTCATAATATCATCCACC
>JBDSBL010000201.1:0-9533 GCA_039921625.1 Chitinophagaceae bacterium | reverse complement strand
TCATGCTGCAGCAACAGTTTTCCACTTTTATCAATAATTAAAGTAGTAGGAAGCACTCCATTGTATAAATTAGTGGGTACAGAGCCCGCTATGCGGAAGACCGGTAGATCGGGAATATGTTGTTGCTGATAGGTTTGCGCTTTTCTAAAATCATCATCCAGAGCCACCATCACAAATACAATGTTGGTATCTATTTTTACCTTTTGATATAAGGAGTTTATCGATGGCATTTCTGCCCGGCAGGGAGGACACCAGGAAGCCCAAAAATTAATAAATATTACTTTTCCGAGCAGGTCTTTGGTGGCTATTACACGACCGTCTTCATTCATAAATGTAAGTTCCACCGTTTCAGTTGGCCTATCTTTTTTTAAATCAATATTGAAAAAACCAAATGATATTAATTGCCTGAGCAACCAGGGTTTTGCATTGGGATTAAAAATAAATAAGCTCAGGATGAGAAGCAAAACAATGGTAACCCAATTCTTTTTCAACCGTTGGCCCCAATGGGATAGATTATTCATGCTACTATTTAAACCAAAATAAATTGACCCACTTATCAATAGTACTTGAAGTGGTTAATGGCAAGGAAAAAATTATTTATAAATGTACAAGGCGTACGAAAAAGTACTTGCCTATCAGGAAACCATTTCTTCCACTACTAAAGGGTTAAGGTGAAATTTTTCTATCAGCGGGCCGCACTGCGTTACTATTACTTCTGTGACGGATAATGCTCTATACCTTCTTTTAAAATCGGCCATTTTAAAAACCATTTCGGCAGATTCATCTACATGCAACCGCAGGATGGGACCATTGGTAATGAGCCGCGCCACAATCGGTAATACTGCCCGGTAGTGAGGGTCAGTGACCAACTCTTCACGGCTAAGCGTCGCCAAGTCTTTCTCTGCTGCTTCCCTTTCTTCTTCCCTTTCACTATCCAATGCAAGTTCTGCTTTGGCGCGTCGTTTATCCGTAGCTGATTTTAAAATAGAATGGTATATGTAATCATCCATTTCCCTTTTATTGTCTATTGCATTTACCAGGTCTTTGCTTTGCGATAATGTGTAAAGTGCACATGTCAATGCTTCTTCGCCAATGCCCATTTCTGCCGCTTTTGACCTTACCATTTCCTGCAAGAGTATCTGTTCTGTAGTCATTAATTAAGAAATTTATTAAGATGCAATAAAGGGAACATCATTAGTGCCAAACTTGCAACATGTTTTGATAAAGTATCAATGAAAAGCTCACCAATTGAATCTTTCCGTTACAAAAAAATTCAATTGGTGAGCATTCTATTAAGCACTGTATAAAACAATAAAAAAAGGAAAATTATAGGTTAATGAGTGCCGGACGTATTGCCACCCGGTGCCTGCTCCAACAAGCGCAAAAGTTCATCAAGTTTAGGTGCTAATATTATTTCTGTGCGTCGGTTTTTAGCCCGTCCTTCTGCCGTTTCATTTGTATCTACCGGCTCATATTTGCTGCGGCCACTTGCGGTTACTCTTGTTGGATCTACTTTATAGGTATCAGTAAGTATGCGCACTATAGCAGTAGCTCTTGCTGTGCTTAATGCCCAGTTGTCTTCATACCTTCCTTTAATTGGAATGGAGTCTGTATGGCCTTCAATCAATACACTGATATCTGGATTTCCATTAAGTACTTGTGCCAGGGTGCCCAATGCATCCTTTCCTTTTGGGTTTACAGAAGCACTTCCAGAAGGAAACAAAAGACTTTCCTGCAGGCTCACATATACTTTACCATTTTTCACAAATACAGATAATTCATCAGATTTAAAATTGACCAATGCATCGGTCATTTTTTTGCGCAAGTTTTCAATGGCCTGCCGCTGCTGATTCATCAGGTCCCGCATTTGAGAAAGGCGTTTTTGTTCTTCTTCCAGTTGCTGCTGCGTCATATTGGCCATGCGGGCAAGTTGAGCTGCATTTTTTCCTGCTTCATCCATTTTCCCGGTTAAGCGGCTTATATCTGTTTCCAAGCCGCTGATGCGGTCTTTTAAATCTTTTATATTGCCATTTAGGGCTTCTTTATCCCGCATCAATGCCTGCTCCCGCGTCAGTGCCGACTCATATTTTTTTGTAGAAACACAAGAACTAAAAATGACCAAAATAAATATTGAACTGACTACAAGGCGTTGAAGCTGATGCATAATTTGAAATTTTACAAAAAAGCGAAAAAACTGTGCCACTATGATGTCCTATCAAAAAGAACCTAATTACGTAATCTTGCTTTCTTAAAATAATTTATGACCCGGTTAAATTTTGAATTCAAAGCAATATCAGATTCAATTAGCAATTTGGAAGCATTGCTTCAACCATTACATCCGCAGTTTATTGGCGTTGACCAGCAAAAGGATACTTATTTTAATGTACCCAATGGCAGGCTCAAACTAAGAGAAGGCAACATTGAAAATGCACTTATCCATTACCAACGAACCAACGTAAGTGGAGCGAAGCAATCCGATGTATTGCTGTACCAACACCAACCGGATCCTTCACTCAAGCAATTATTAATAGCAGCTCTTGGAATAAAAATAGTGGTGGATAAAAAACGCCGGATCTATTTTGTAGATAATGTAAAATTTCATTTTGATGAAGTAGCGGACTTAGGCACTTTTGTAGAAGTAGAGGCCATAGATAAAGATGGAACCATTGGCATAGAAAGGCTTAAAGAGCAATGCAGGGAGTATGCCCATTTGTTTTCCATTAAAGAAGAAGACTACGTTGCCCTTTCTTACAGCGATTTGATGATTCAAAAACAGGCTTAATTAAAGAGCATTTTATTAGATCTTCTTTTTCTACAATTAATAAAAGAGATTGCTACATAGAGTTTGGCTATTCTCCTTATTAAGTTGATATTGTGATTACTAAAAATTATTAATTCTTTCTTACCTTATGGCATATCTTTTTGAGTAACATTTTAAAATTCACCACTATGCAAAGAGAAAAAGAGTACAACACTGAAGATGGGGATGCCCCGGGGCGTGAAAACGTAAATACCGGATTTACCCAAGACGATTTAGAAGGCATTTTAGATTCGCCGGTTAGCAGGGTTGATGGCGAAACGCCTTTTGGTAATGTAAGCGATTCTTATATTTCTCCGGGCGGAGAAGATGAGGACGATGATGACGACGACGATGACGACATGGATGATGAGGAGGTAGATGATGTAGCCGTAGAAAAAGATGGATTAGCTGACGCAGATCCAGCCGTTGAAGATCTGAATGACGATGACCTTCTTTTAGACGATGACGACGAGGAAGATGATGATGAGGACGATGATATCCTGTAACAGTATGTCAAAAGCCGGAAAAAGCACCTCTCTTTTTCCGGCTTTTTTATGAATGATGACCACCTCTTACCTCGTGACTAAATGGCCACTTTTGCCTAATTTTTTCATAAAGAAAACCTCCACACAAAATGTGGTATAAACTTAGCACCCTATTTATTGTTGCTGAAAAAACACCAACGTTGTTTTAAAAAATGAAAAGATTGCTATTTAAAAAAAGAACTACTTATTTACCCATTGAGCAAAAGCCACTTCCTTCTTTACCTTTTTGTTTGCTAATGGATTTTTTAGGGTTTGCTTTTGTAGCCATTCCTCTTATAGGCCCTTTTGTAGAAATGTTGTTTGCACCCATTTCCGCCTTTATTTATTTTAGAACTTTTGGCGGTGGTAAACGTGGCTTGTTGGGCGGTATGTTTAACTTTTTTGAGGAGTTGATTCCCGGTCTTGACCTGATCCCTACATTTACTATTACCTGGTTCATGCAGTATGCTAAAAGGAACAAACAAGTCATTCAATTGCAGCCTACCCGGCGGTAATTACTTCGGCTAACTCTAAGTTATTTTTAAGTATTATAAATTGCGCTGCTGCACCGGGCGCAATTTTTCCATTGGTATCACTACAGCCTAATACCTGCGCTGGATAAAGGCTGCACATTCGTAACGCTTCTTCTACTTCCAATCCCACCTGTTGCACAAGATTATAGAATGCTTTGTACATGGTAAGCGCTGATCCACTTAACACTCCATTACATTCATACTTATCTTCCTTCCACTCGTGTTGGTAAGGTCCTTCTGCTGTATCAGTCACCGCATCAGTTATTACAAACAGCCGCTCGTTCATAGCGTTTTTAGCAATCTTAATAGCCTCAAAAGAAACATGATAACCATCCGGTATCACACTGCAATTGGCATTTTGGTGATTGAATAAAGCTCCCACCATTCCCGGCTCGCGGTGTTGCAACGCACTCATCGCATTGTATAAATGCGTGGCGGTAGAGATGCCATTGTCAAAGGCTAATGTTGCCTCCTTGTAAGTTGCATTACTGTGCCCTGCAGATACAATGATGCCTTCCGCTTGTATGCGCTTTATACTATCAATGCTACAAACCTCCGGTGCCAGAGTGATCATTTTAATGACTTCTTTTCCGTATTCCAGCAATTGCGAAACTTCTGATTCGGTAGGTGTGTGAATAAAACTTTCTATATGTGCTCCCCGCTTTATTTTGTTGATCCATGGACCTTCTAAATGCAGACCATAAACTCCTTTTCCTCCTTGTTGCCAATAAGCTCTTACGGCATCAATGCATTGGTGAAAAACAGTTAATGAGTTGGTAGCTACAGTTGGTAAAAACAAACTGGCTCCGCCCTTTTTACAATAATCATAAATAAGGGAAAGCGTGTGGGGCGTGGGATATACAGCAAATAGCTTTTTGTGTGCTCCATAAATTTGAATGTCAATAAAGGCGGGAGCAAGGAAATGACCGCTGTAATTTTTTACTTCTATAGACCTATCAAGTGTTGATGCAGGTACTATGGCTGTGACCGCATTATTTTTTGTGATCACCGCATGGTCAACGAACCATTCCGATCCGGTAAAAATTTTATCTGCTAAATAAGCGGTTTCTTTCATGGCCTGCAAAAGTAGCAAACCCTCAATCATACCGGCCCGATTTCATCATTATTTGCTGCATGCCGGCAAATACGCTTTTCCATACCAACCCAAAAAATCCTTGTGACGATACCCTTACCCTCCTTGCATTTATAGCTACTCTTTCCGTACCTCCGGGCGCCGGATTGGATGGATACAAGGAAAATTTATTCAACAGCTTTGTCAGGAATTTCTTTGTTTTTACGGCTCCCGTTTCTTCATCGGTTTTGCGCAACACCACAAATAAATTTTGATACAGCATCCGCACATTGCTGGAGGAGCCGTAGTTATCTCCTTTAATATCAAAATTAATTTCATCCATCTGAAACGATTCTAACTTTGTATTTGCCAATGGCTCCGCAAGGCCGTTCAATTGCTCCGCAGATACATTTTTTACCTTGCCCGTTGCATCAAATCTTCCATTGGTTGAATCAAGAAAAAAGGTAAACTGAATTGATAGTGGACTTTTTTTTAAAAGTGATCCTGCTACGGTTGTGACGCATTTATTATTTGTTTTGATTCGGTTGGAATCATTGGTGACATTGGCAATATCAATGTTCATATCGTTTATCGTGAGCGTTCCTTCGCTTCCAGTTTTTTCAGATCGTTCTACGTAAGTCAGGTTTGCCTGCCGCACTGCAATAGCATTAATAATTACCGTGGAGGCCGCTTTTAATAATAGTTGTTGCGGGTACCGGCCAATCTTACTTTCCAATAGCGGTGGCAATGTTTTGTCGGTGTAAATAGAAATATCCGGATGATCTATAAACACTGTATCGGCCGCAATAATATTGTTGTTTACAAAATGATCAAGCCGGAAAGAAGTAAGTTTTACTTTATCAAATGTGATCACATTCATGGTACGTTGCTGATCGGCGGCTTTGTAAAAGGATTCTTTATCTTTTAAAGTTGGCTGCATTTTAAAATCAACTAACTCCAGTGATTGGTTGGTGGATGAATAAGCAATTTTTTCCACTTTCATTTTATAAGAAGAATCCGGTGTTCGGAATTTAAGATCATTGAACTGTGCAGAAATAGAACGGGTGAATGCAATGCGCGCTGTATCTGCCCACGAGGTGCTATCTACTTTTACATCTTCAAAAAGCGCAACACATTTGTCAAATTGAAGTTTTACTGCCAGAGCGGTATCTGCATTTTTGTACAGCAATTTGACACCATCTAATCGAACTTTTCCAATAGCAATACTTTCAATATTTGGTTGAATGGCTTTCCACAATGGTTGGGAGTTTGTGGAACTTTCCTGCTGCTTTACATGGCGTAGCAACACAATGTCTGCATCCTTTGAAACTATTTCTTTAATGGTGATTTTCTTTTGAAATAAAAGCGAGATGATACCGATGCCATTTATTTGTCCTTGCACCAGATCTAGCTGAAGGGTAAGAGCCGGTAATGCATTGGCCGAAGATAGTTGGCGGTATCGGGCGCTGTCTACTTTTATGTGTAGATTTTCCACCTCAACGGCCCCTCCAAAAAAATTTACATGTAACCCACCCAACTCATAAGTGTATAAACTATCGGAACCTTGAACAATAAGCGTGTGCAGCCTTTGGCGTAATACAGGTTCCACCATGCGGTTTCCAAAAATAAAAAAAGCAGCAACTGCCAATAGAAGAATTAGAAGAAAAAGGACGATCGCTTTTACACTTTTTTTCTTCCTCGTTACATATAGCGCCATAAGCGTTTTGCCTAAAAACACATGCCATGAAGTTTAAGCCATTACAAAGCGATATCCGACTCCTTTCATCGTAATAATTTCAATGGTTGGATCATGTTTTAAGTAACCGCGAAGTTTTGTTATGTACACATCCAGATTGCGGCTATTGAAAAAAGAATCACTTCCCCAAAGCAGGATCAGTATTTCTTTTCTTTCTACAATCACATCCCTGTTTTGATATAACAATTTCAGTAATTCACTTTCGCGATAAGATAGTTTGCGCTGCTCATCGGGGTGCACCAGCAATTGCCGCATGGTATGAAATGTATATTGGCCAATGGTAAGTTCTTCTTTCAATTCAACCGGAGCTTTGTCCGGATGCTTCAATACATTTTCTATCCGTGCTATTAATTCTTCCATGCTAAAAGGTTTGCGGATGTAATCGCTTCCGCCCATTTTAAAACCATTCACCACATCCTTTGCATCTGACTTGGCACTTAAAAAAATGATAGGTACTGTGCTGTTCTTTTCGCGAATTTCATCGGCAATGGTAAAACCATCTTTATTGGGCAGCATTATATCCAGCACACAAACGTCTGGCCGGGCCGCATCAAACTGCCTTACGGCATTGGCACCATTACTTTCCAGCACTACATCGTAGCCTCGACTCTGCAAGGTTTCGCTTACAATTTTTGCTAAAAAGATCTCATCTTCTACATACAATATTTTAGGTTTGGCCATAGCAGTTTGGTAATTAAATTGTAAGGAGGTAGCCCAACATTTCAGGTGCTACGCCCGGGTAAGTAAAATACTTAATAAAGTTGAAAACGGCGCAGTACTTAAGCCGCAGCCTTTGGCAGAATGACAATAAACTTACTGCCGGAACCTTCTATTGATTCTGCAGCAATAGTACCGTGGTGTTTTTTTACTACATGACTTACATAGCTTAAGCCAAGTCCATATCCTTTGGCATTGTGCAAATTGCCGGTAGGTACTCTGAAGAATTTTTCGAAGATCTTGTCTTTATATTCAGCAGGTATGCCAATGCCATTGTCTGTGACAACAAGGTTTATTTTGTTTAAACTTCCGTTGATGGCAATTGTGATGTTTGATTCCGGAGCGCTGTATTTAAGCGCATTATCCAGCAGGTTATAGATCACACTTACCAGGTGCAACCGATCGCCCTGAAGCATGGTATCGCCAGAGGTGGTAGTGCTCACGTGGGTGTTATTCTTTTCAAACTGCAGGCGCATAGAGGAGGTTACTTCCTTTACCAAATCCTCCATATTCAAAGGCTCATATTTCAAATCCACCTCTTTATTTTCAAACATGGAAAGCTTTAATACTTTATCTACAAGCAAGGATAATCGCTGGAGCTCATTAGCTGAAATATCGAGGTACTCTTTTGTTTTTTCGGGATCTATGCTTGCATTAAAATTACGCAGTGCTTCTATAGCCACACTCACGGTGGCAATAGGTGTTTTTAATTCGTGGGTAATGTTACTTATGAATTCATTTTTAATATCGGCCAGTCGCCTTTGCTTCAATAAATTGCGGTACAGCAATGAAAAAGATATTACCGTAAAAGCCACTAAAAAAAGAGAAAGCAGCATGGTAGGCAAAATGCGTTTCAGCAAAAATGGAAAACTGTCCTTCATTGTTAACCGGTACGTGATTGGATTTTTAAAACCAACCGTTACGAGGTTAAAGTCCCGATCCTTTTCAGATGGAGTAGCTACGCGGTCTACTACAAAAGGAACAGTAATATTTTGCTGTTGCATCCGCTTATCAAAAGCCATCCTAATTTCTATTACCGTAATGGAATCCTGCAGAGAATCTATATCATATAAAAATTGGATGAGGCGGTCCCGCTTTTGCATGCGGTTAAAGTTTTTCGCGGTAGTGTCGCTGTGTGGGTTTGAGTCGTAAACCATTTTATTTGTGCTTCCCGAATCCTTTATTTTTCCTTTCAGTTCATTGGCAAGCGCTGCCAGCATTTGCTCGGGCAAGGCATGAATGCGGATAGAAGAAGAACTTTGATTTTTATTTTCTTTTTTAAAGTTTGAAAAGGAGCCACTGCTGTCTGTACCAATCTTGTCCAGCTTTAACTTGGAGGCCTGCAAATGAAAAACCGTTTCTCTAAAACCCATGTTGCTTCTAATATCCAGCGTTCGCTCCTCCCGCTCATAAGCTTTTTGCAACCAGTAAAACTGAAAGCCGGCGATACCCAGTATAGTCAGTGCCATCAGCACAGGCATCCATTTTTTATTTTTAAAGAATTGCAGCATTTGATACAAATTTACTTTTTACCACCTCCCTTCATCTATTACATTAACCATTATTAACTTAGTTGCAACCACTATTAACAATGCAGGAATATATCTGCGGTACATTTGACAAAACAACGTTAATGAAAAGAATCAACCTGATACCTTTTTTTCTATTCATAGGCCTGGTGGCCGGAGCCCAAACCAAACAAGGCCGGGTAGTGTATGAGCGTACGGTGCAAATGCAAATGCGCCTGCAGGGAGTGAGCGACGAGATAGCCGCACAAATGCCGAAAAGCCGTACGGATATATTTGAACTTTTGTTTGGCAACAACCAATCGCTTTACCAAAACCTGCCTACATCGGGCGAAGAGCAAAATTCATTTTCCGGTGGCGGTGGCAGTTTCAACTTCCGTCAAATGATGAATAACGAAGTGGTGTATTACAACTTTGCTACCGGCAAGCGCACGGACCTGCGTGAGTTGGGTGATAAGAACTTTTTAGTAGATGACAGTGTGCGAAAATTAGCGTGGAAGATAAGCGATGAAACAAAAACCATAGCTGGCCACACCGCCCGAAAAGCCACCGCTGCCCGCGTAGGTACCCGCCCGATGGTGACCATGGAAAATGGCGAGATGAAA
>JBDSBL010000200.1:0-7035 GCA_039921625.1 Chitinophagaceae bacterium | reverse complement strand
ACAGGCGGGTTCGCTATTGAGCTTTATTGAAATACAAATTTGCACCTCAATGACTCGATTAATGCTTCCAATAAATTCTTAATGATAGATATTGCTTTAATAATGTTCATCCATGTTACCAGGGTATCAACGGAGCGTCGCAAGAGGCGATCCATAGAATTACAAAAGCCGGAAACCCAAATAAATTCTATTACTAAAAAATAATTTAGCAGATTTCAGTTGGTGCCATTTTCTACTTCATGATCCACTTGTAAAAAAGCGGAAACTCTTCCTTCCAGGTAGCTTCATTATGCTTGCCGGATGCACGAATCACTGAGGTCATTTTGGCCTTGGAATGCGCATCCATTTGCTCCAACACATACAGCATATCCGGCACCATGCTCGCACTTTCCTGCATACCGGCATAAAAATATATTTTCCCTTTTACCCTTTTTGCTTTCGCTTCCAGCCCTTCTTTCAACTGCGGCACTATCCAAAAGGAAGGTGAAAAAATACCTGCACCTCCAAAAATCTTCGGGTACTGAAGCATGGTATAAAAAGAGATCAAACCACCCATAGAACTGCCGGCAATAAACCTGTGTTTCCGGCACTTTTTGGTGCGGTACTTTTTATCAATGAATGGTTTTAAAGTTTTAGCAAGAAAGGCGGCATACTCCTCTCCCTCTCCTTTTCCATACTGTGCCATATCATAAGGTGAATACTCATTTAACCGTTTTTCCTTGCCATTATCTATGCCTACTACTATGCATTCTCCTACCTGCGCACCAAGCGTATCAAGGGTTTCATCTACACCCCACTCTCCTGAGAAAGCGGTGGCCTCATCAAATAAATTTTGTCCGTCCTGCATATAAAGCACCGGATACTTTTTGTGCGAGGCAAGATAGCTTTGAGGTAAATAAATCCAAATGCGGCGGTAGCGATTTAATTGAGGAATGTAAAAAGCAGTATCCACTATTCGCACATTTTTAGAAGCCGTACTTCTTTTTGGTGTTGCCGGAAAGTGGTCTGCCCATTGCATTACTTCTAAGTCTATAGTTGTATCACTAACCACAGTCAACACCCGGTTTTCTGCAATCATTCCACTGGCATTACATTCCGCATTTTCCCAACCACCCCGGGTGACCTTGTATTCGTATTTGCCTTTAGGCAATTGCAAGGAAGTTTGGTACTCATTCCCTTTTTTTGTTAATTGGTAATCCTTATTTCCGGGATTCCAATTATTAAAAGAACCCGCTAAAAATATAGGGTTTGCCGGCTGATGGTAAGAAGGCAAACCGGTAATGCGAAAGGTAACTGTTTGCTGCGCAGATAAGGTTGCAGCAAAAGAAAGGCACAGCCACAGAAAAGTAAATTTTAGCATGCAGGTACGGTTATTTTAAAGAGATCATGTATTGTTTTACTTCTTGCATCAGCCCACTGCTTAAGGCTACTAATGGCAACCGTAACTCGTTTTCTATCAAACCTAATTCGCTTAAGAAAGCTTTTACTCCGGCCGGATTATTTTCTGCAAATAACAGATCGTACCCGGGAAGCAGGCGATACTGCAAGGCCCTTGCCGGAGAATATTCATTGTTCAATGCATATTGCACCATATTAGAAAAATCTTTTGGGAAACAATTGGCCGCTACAGAAATAACTCCATCCATACCACAGGCAATTTGCGCCAAGGCAAGGCTATCATCTCCACTAACTACGAGAAAATCAGGAGATTTATCTTTTAAGATTTGCATGCATTGCATCATATTGCCACTGGCTTCTTTTATACCGTTGATGTTCTCAATATCCTGAGAAAGTCTTAAAGTAGTAGCCGCTGAAATATTGCTGCCGGTGCGGCCTGGTACATTGTATAATATTACCGGCCTGGTAGTGATGGCGGCCAATGCTTTGTAATGCTGATAAATGCCTTCCTGAGATGGTTTGTTGTAATTAGGACTTGCTGATAAAATAGCAACTGCTTTATCCAACGGATAGCCTTCTGCTTCTTTAATAACCGCCTTTGTATCATTACCTCCAACGCCTATTACGACCGGTGCCCGATCGCCAGCCACCTCTAAAGTAAAATTGATGATATCAAGTCGTTCTTCTTTTGATAGAGTTGGAGTTTCACCAGTAGTTCCTAAGGTCACAAGGTATTGAACCCCTTCATCAAGCACGAAATTGATAACGCGTAATAAGGCATCAAAATCTACTGAGCCATCCTTTTTGAAAGGAGTTATCAACGCTACACCGGTTCCTTTTATCTGGTCTTTTAAAGACATAGCTTACTGTTTTATAAACAATCGTTTACTACTTACTTTTTGTAAAAAAAGCGTTGTAAAAAAGTTGCTTTGGATCCTTGTACCCTCGATGTTTATTATTGTGCGGTAGTCTGATCTTCCACAGGAGCAGAACGTTCTCCACTGGTATTCTGTTTATCACCCTCCTGCCAGAAACCCATTCTTCCAAACTTCTCAATCCGGTTGTTGATGCGGTCTTGCACTGGGATGCTTTTTAATTCTTTTATCACTGGTATTAAGAAGTTTTTCAAGGTTTCTGCCGCCTCATTATAGTCCCAATGAGCGCCACCCACCGGCTCTGGAATGATGCCGTCTATCAATCCAAACTTCAGCATGTTTTCTGCTGTCAGTCGCAACTGCTCTGCCGCCACTTCTTTTTTCTCCCAGCTTCTCCACAAAATGGTAGAACAATTTTCTGGTGAGATTACAGAGTACCAACTATTTTCCAACATAAAAACATTATCACCAACACCAATGCCTAAAGCACCACCGGAAGCACCTTCGCCAATGATAACGCATATTACTGGCACCTTTAACCGTATCATTTCATAAATATTTCGGGCTATAGCTTCACCTTGTCCTCTCTCTTCTGCTTCAAGGCCTGGAAAAGCTCCCGGCGTATCAATGAGTGTAATAATTGGTTTATCAAATTTTTCTGCCAACCGCATCAGGCGGAGTGCTTTGCGGTACCCTTCCGGATTAGCCATCCCAAAATTGCGCATTTGCCGCAGTTTGGTATTGCTTCCTTTTTGCTGTCCTATCACCATCACCGTTTCTCCTTCCAGCATGCAAAATCCTCCCACCATAGCCTTGTCGTCTTTTACATTCCGGTCACCAAACAACTCAATGAAATTGGTGGACATTTTATTGATGTAGCTAAGTGTGTAGGGCCGGTCAGGGTGGCGGCTCAGTTGCACTCTTTGCCAGGGGCTTAGATTTTCTGTGATCTCTTTTCTTTTCTCAATGATCTTACCTTCTAACTGCTCGATCATCTGGCTGTAATCAATTTTTTTGCTTTCTGCGGTATGCTTTAAACGGCCAATTTCATCAATCAGATCCTTTATCGGCTTTTCAAATTCTAAAAATTGTCTGTTGCTATTTGAAGGCATATGTTATAATAGTATGAGCAATAAAATTAAGTAGAATTGGGATAACGAAAGATGATATATGAAACAGGCATTTTTTTGCAAATTCAGATGTGAAAAATTGATCCTGGATTGCCTCTATTATGCAAAAAAATGACCCCTAATTTAAAGAGGTCATCTAAAACAAACCATTTGTTTTTATAAAAATCAATCGGTTATTGTAAAGGCTTTTGGTGGAGGTACTTTGGAGCGAATGTGTCGCCGGAAGGTCCAAACTTGTTTTATGTTTTCGATGGCAATTGAAACTTGAGGTGCAGCTTCTTCATTATCACTTAGCAGAATCCAGACTTGAGCATTTTTTCGATAGATACGCTTCACCAACAAATTATCTGTAGTCAAAATCACATATACATTAAAGTCTTTTATATCATCCCAATCTTCCACCGGCAGCATACTGGCTAATAGTACATCACCGGAATATAATGATGGTTCCATGCTTTCGCCATCTACTTCAAAGTAGCTCCATACAGCACCCATTGGGTTGACACCCGGCGGTAACGAAAATTTTTGGAGTGAATCAATGTAATCTACCTGGTCGTAACTTTTTATATAACCGGCGTGGGCCTTTTGTGCAATCAATGGGGCCTGATGGTGCACCGGGCTCATTTTCTGCTCGCGTCGTTGCAGGTGATAGGGAGCAAAAAGAGACTTTTTTTCCTTTGCAGCACCTCCCGCACCAATAATTTCTACCTCTTGTGAAAAATTTTCACGTTGCCTTGATTGTTGAAATATTTTGATCCGGGCACTTGTGCCTTTACTTACCCCACATTTCCCTTTTTCCATCTTATTCACCAATTCACGGGTGATATCAAGGGCAGCAGCAAATTCTTCCTGGGTAAGGTTGTGTAACTGCCTGATTTCCTTGAGGTTATAGCCACTAATCATATTGTTAAGCATTTGTGAATAAAATTGTGAACAAATTGTTGATAAAGTGAATTATTGTAACTTTATGCTTCACAAATTTAGAACATTATTTCACATTTTCAAAATGCAAAAATGAGCGGGAATATTAAAAGAGAATTTGTATTTCATTACCCCCTAAAACATAAAATTATCCGGGACCTAAAGCTGGTAACTGAATATGTAGGAGAATTAGAAGTGGCAGGATTCGGCTATTTCGACCCTTCTATTCAATTGCTTTCCAACAGAGAAAATCGATTAGCAGCAGATATAGATTTTGTAAAATGGAAGGGCACAGACATCAAACCGGTGCTGGAAGTCTGCGGTGGTTTGGATGAAATAAAAGAAGCAACCCTCCGGCATTTAAGTACTCTGTTTGAAACAAAAAGTGCTCTTAAAGTAGGTGAACTTTCTGCACCCCAACCCGTGAATATGTCTTTTTTACAAGCATTAGAACTGACTAAAAAATCGATAGCCTAAAAATTAATCCATAAAGAAAACGATACAAATGATGTTACGTAAAGCAACAAGACAAAAAGCAAAGATCCGGTTAGGTTTATCGGCTGTGAGCGGTGGTGGGAAAACGTATTCTGCGTTGACTATTGCCAAAGGACTTGCCGGCTCCTGGGATAAAGTGGCCATCATTGATTCAGAAAATTTTAGCGCAGACCTGTATGCGAACCTAGGTGATTATAATGTGCTGCCGCTTAGCGCTCCTTTTTCACCGGAAAAATATATTGAAGCCATTAAAGAATGTGAAAAGGCCGAAATGGAAGTAATCATCATTGACTCCATCACGCATGAGTGGGATGGCAAAGGAGGTTGCCTGGAGATTGTAGAAAGTTTGGGAGGTAAATACCAGGATTGGGCAAAAGTAACTCCACGACACCAAGCGTTTATAGATGCCATTGTACAAAGTCCTTGTCATATAATAACTACGGTACGGCGCAAGCAGGATTATGAAATGGTGAAAGATGGAAATGGGAAAGTGAAAGTAGAAAAAGGTGGCTTGCGTGAAATAACCCGGGAAGGTTTTGAATATGAATTGACCATCAACCTGGAAATGAATACGGCACATATGGCTACAGCGAGTAAGGACCGGTCAGGATTATTCATGGGCAAGGTTGCTTTTGTACCTACAGAACAAACCGGGGAACTCATTAAAAATTGGTGTGATCAAGGAGAAGAGCTGAGTACTGAATGGTTGTCAAAAGTAGAAGGTTGCAGTACGCAAAAAGAACTGGTAGCCTTTTATCATCTGCATAAAACAGATGTGGATGTAAATCCTATGTTGCAGCAGTTGCTCTCTAACCGTAGAAACGTCCTCAACGAGCTATTCAACAAAGCTGCCTGATAATCTTTCATTTAACATCAGTTATCACCAAAGTGCAAAAAATGAGTGGGTAGGTAGCACTAAGTTTCACTTGGAAGGAGGTCTTATAAAATCATAATAATTTAAAAAACATGTTACACGATTGTATAGAAATAATTAAGGATTTGGTAGGATGGGATTACCTCTATTTTGATGCTGCCATACAGGTAAAAACAAGTCCTCATTCTTTTCCTTTTTGTGCCTGGGGAGTTTGTGTGAGTCCGGGTGATGAGTTGTACATCATGGATAATAATGAAGAATGGCACTTAATAAAAGAGGATAGTACTTCCAGTTCCTTAGTCATCAACAGCCTGTACCAACGATTGCAATATATGCGGGTACAATATGCAAAAGCAAGCTGAAATACAAAACAAAACTTGCAGTAAGTAACCTTACAATATTTATAAAATGGTAAGAGAAATAAAATTTAGAAACAACAACATTACAATAGCTACAGAAAGGATTAAAACAAAAAAGAGGACAACTGAGGGCAGGCTTCATAACCAGGAATTTGAAATAGTCAGTAAGCTGGTGATTCAAAAATACCAACATAAGGATGCAATTGATTTTGAAGCATTATTTTCTATTCCCATGGAAGACCGGATTCCTGAACTTGTAAAAAAATTCGGGAAAGAAACAGT
This sequence comes from Chitinophagaceae bacterium, assembly GCA_039921625.1. Lineage (GTDB taxonomy): Bacteria > Bacteroidota > Bacteroidia > Chitinophagales > Chitinophagaceae > Flavisolibacter. Next base: position 701 of record JBDSBL010000200.1, on the reverse strand, counting down.
GCTCGGATTGATGGAGATGATGCTAAGCGATTTTATTGCTTCACTTGATTTGCCAAAAGCAAAAAAAATGACTCAAAAGAAATTAAGTCTTTTAGCATTTGATTTAATCCAATCTACTTCGGAAGATTTTTTATCACTTGAAGATGTGATCCTGTTTTTGACCAGAGCCCGCTCCGGCTTTTACGGAGAAAAAAAAGATATGTCAACCCCTGCATTATTTGTTGCCTTATTGGAACAATACCGTCAGGAGCGGCATGAAGCTTTTTTAAAATTAAAGTCTGGAAGTGAAGCAAAAATAATTGAACACCCCATGGCAAGAATGGCCCCAGAACCCACCAGCATCAATGAACTGATGAATAAAGCCTGGGTGATAAATATATCCGGCCAGCGAATGAGTGGTTAAATATTCTTTAGTAACTAACAAAAAAAAGCAGTAGAATTCTCTACTGCTTTTTTTATTGTTTGTTTAAAAACTAGTTTGCTTTTACGAGCTTCATTTGTTTTCTTTCTGCACCTTGTATTATTTCTACAAAGTAGATACCAGGGCGGTAAGAATTACCAAAAATGAGGCTTTGATTTGCAGAGATATTTTGACGGTTTTCAATCAATTTACCTTGCATATCGGTTACTTTCAATGACAGCTTTTCTGTGCTGGAAGTACCAACCTGTACATTAAAGAATCCATTTGCAGGATTGGATAA
>JBDSBL010000199.1:0-5468 GCA_039921625.1 Chitinophagaceae bacterium | reverse complement strand
TTTCAATCTTCAACTCCTAAGTTGATAATGCAAAATCGTATGGAGCAATTATTGCAGTTATTATAAAAAATTATTTTATGACTGGATATCATACGTATAAAAACTGCATAGATGCCTGCCTTCGTTGTGCCGCACTTTGTAATCATTGCGCTTCCAACTGCACGCAAGAAGATGATGTGAAAATGATGGCGCGCTGTATTCAATTGGATATGGAGTGTGCCGCACTTTGTTATGCTTCGGCACAGCTAATGAGCCTTGGCAGTAACCACGCTAAAGAAGTTTGCGCTCTTTGTGCCAAGCTGTGTGATGCCTGCGCTGAAGAGTGTGGCAAACATAAAGAAAGCAAACATTGCCAAGAATGTGCAGAGGCTTGCCGCCAATGTGCAGAGGCCTGCCGCAATATGTAATTCTCTATTTTATTACTACTTGCCTTTAAAGGTCTATTCGGTTTGTAAGTGCCATAGATTCCTATTTTTTGCGATTGCATTTTCGTACTTTCATTTTTCTTCAAACAAAATTTATGGCAAATAAGGAAGCATTTATTGATGCAGTAAAAGCAGGCTATACTTTTAAAGGCGATAGTTTTAAATTAGGTAGAGGAATGCTTGATGGTGAAGTAGTAGAAGGGGCTGATATATACTTACCCCTAAAGACCCTAAACCGCCATGGGCTTATTGCGGGTGCCACCGGTACCGGTAAAACAAAAACACTACAGGCTATCAGCGAAGGATTGAGTGATGCTTCAATCCCTGTATTGTTGCTGGATATAAAAGGTGACTTAAGTGGTATAGCAGCCGCCGGTATTGCTAATGATAAGATTGCAGAGCGGGTGCAAAAGCTTGGTATTGATTACAAGCCTCAAGCTTACCCTGTAGAATTGCTAACCCTTAGTGATAAACCTGGCCTGCATCTCCGGGCAACTGTGAGTGAGTTTGGCCCGGTACTTCTTTCCAAAATATTAGGATTAAATGACACCCAGGGAGGCGTCATTGCTATGATCTTTAAATATTGTGATGATGCAAAACTTCCCTTGCTTGATCTAAAAGATTTTATTAAGGTTTTGCAATATATTACTGCCGAAGGAAAAGAGGAATTGGAGAAAACGTATGGTAAAATATCCACTACCTCCACGGGCACCATTTTGCGCAAAGTAATAGAGCTGCAGCAACAAGGTGCTGATGCCTTTTTTGGAGAAAAAAGTTTTGAAGTAGATGACCTCATGCGCATCTCTGATGATGGGCGGGGCATGATCTCAATACTCAGAGTGATGGAGCTCCAGGACCGGCCTAAATTATTTTCAACTTTCATGCTGCAGCTGCTAGCGGAGCTATATGCTACCTCTCCTGAGGAAGGCGATTTAGATAAACCCAAACTGGTGATATTTATTGACGAAGCGCACCTGATTTTTAATGACGCTACACAAGTATTATTAGACCAGATTGAAACAGTGGTTAAGTTAATTCGCTCCAAGGGAATTGGTGTCTTTTTCTGCACGCAAAATCCTATGGATGTGCCTGCCGGCATATTATCGCAGTTAGGAATGAAAGTGCAGCATGCCCTGCGGGCCTTTACTGCAGCAGATAGAAAAGTAATTAAGCAAACTGCTGAAAATTATCCCGAAACTGTTTATTACAAAACAGAAAATTTGATTACTGAAATGGGAATTGGCGAAGCCCTCATTACTTTATTAAATGAGAAGGGGGTACCGAGTCCATTAGTGCATACTATGCTGGTACCACCACGCAGCCGGATGGATGTATTGAGTGATGGAGAGATTGCTGCACTTATATCAAAATCAAAAATTGCTTCTAAATATAGCCAGGCTATTGACTCGCAAAGCGCATACGAAATATTGAATCAGAAATTGGCTGTAGTGCAACAACGCACGGATGAAATCAAACAATTGGAGGAGCAAGCCAAGGTGCAAAAGGCTGCTAAAAGCGAACCAAGCTGGCTGGATAATCCAATGGTAAAAAGTGCGGGCCGCACGGCTGCTACCATGATCACACGGTCCTTGTTGGGAGTGTTAGGTCTGGGTGGTTCTACGCGAAGAAGAAAAGGATCCTTTTTTTAACTGGCGCTATTGTAGTAACTTTTATACTACATCAAAACTAATAAAATGAAAAAGGTAATGACACTACTTCTGTGTGGTTTGCTTTTGTATGCTTGTAATGATAAGGCAACAGAAAGTACCACTTCAATGGATTCTTCTACTAATGACGGTACTACCAAAATGAATGCCTCTAACAACGACGAAGCAAAAGAAGAACGAAACAAACAAACTGCATTAGCAAGTTTACACACCTTTGATAATGGGGGCAATGTAGATGGCGTATTTAAAGAAGCAGATAAGGATGTGATTGACTATGGTGAAGGAAGTATGCCACCAGTAAAAGGATTGGATAGTGTGAAGGTAGGTTTGGGTATGTGGTTAAAAGCAGTACCTGACTACAAAGGTTCAGATTTTATAGCAGTAGCAGATGGAGATTATGTAATGGTTTATGGTAACTGGACCGGCACGTGGACCGGAAATATGATGGGGATGAAACCAACCGGTAAAAAAATGAAAGTAGCCGATGTGGATATTTTTAAATTCAATGATGCCGGTAAAATTATTGAACATCGCGCCGTGCAAAGCAACCACGAAGCAGCCATGCAATTAGGAATGAAAATGCCTGGTTAAAAAATTATTATAAATAATTATCACTTAAACAACAGAACCGTTTTTTAAAATTCCATTTTTATCCAATGTAATTTTTTGTTCGGCCTGGAGGAAATCAATCACCTTCCAGGCTTTTCTTTTGCTAATGCCTTGCAGCGCTTCTGTTAATTGCTGAATAGTAAATTGATTGCCTAATAATAGAGCGTGCACTTTGTTGGAAATGAAACTAAATTCTTCATTAGAAAGCACCACTGCTTTTGCCTGAAGGCAATGATCACAGATACCGCAAACAGTTGTTTCCTTATCTCCAAAATAATGGTTTATAAAAAGACTTCGGCATTGTTTGCAATTTGTGTAGGCAATCATCTTTTCTACCCGGCACACAAAAGCTTCCTTTCTTTTTTGATACAAAGTAAGGTTCATTAAAAGATCTGCTGAAGCAACGCGGTTTTTACGAAATGTTATTTGAGGTGAATCATTTTGAGGTGCGTAATCGATAATACCAAAGGCAGCAATTAAGATCAATTCTCTTTTTATATCTTCTTCTTTTTGGCGAAGCAACTGGCTTATTAGCAATTCTGAAACAAAGACAGGAAGATCAAAAATACCCTCATAGGTACGCAGCAAAACAGTTAATAATTCTTCATGTTGCGGATAGCTTTTTTGAAACTCAAAAAGACCTTTTTTATTGGTTGTAAACGTAAGGGTGGAAGGAGAAAAATTTCGTTCATTAAAAAATAACCAGCCATCACTTTCCAATGCTTTTAAGGCATACAATGCGGTTGTGCTGTCCAATTTAAAATGACGGATAAATTCTTCAAAACGAAAAAGATATGAAACATCTTCACCAGTATTTACCGGTATCTGCAAGTAGTTAACAAGTGCATGATAAACGTTCTTGATTTGTTCAAAAGAAGGATAACGTTTTAGGTGTAGTTTCTTCAGTTCTGCCACATCCTCATTGTTGTACAACAGCACTGCGTACGAACGCTTGCCATCACGGCCGGCACGCCCTGCTTCCTGGTAATAGCTTTCAAGGCTATCTGGCATATCTGCATGCACCACATAGCGCACATCCGGTTTGTCAATGCCCATACCAAATGCATTAGTGCATACCACTACTTTTATTTTATTATCTACCCAACCCTGTTGCCGGCTACTTCTTTCTTCGTTGGATAATCCGGCGTGGTAAAATTGCGCCGATAAACCATGCATCTGTAGGAGGCTTGCAATTTCTGAAGTTCTTTTCCGGCTTTTGCAATACACTATTCCAGAGCCGGGTACTTTTTTTACCACCTCTATTAATTTACTCAATTTTGAGTCTGCATTGAATACACTGTAGGAAAGGTTGGCGCGGCTATAAGATTGCCTGAATAGTTGAGGAGAAGTAAAGTTTAATTTTTCACAAATATCAGCCTGCACACTTTCCGTAGCAGAGGCGGTGAGGGCTAGCACGGGTACACCAGGCAGCTCTTGCCTGAGATCTGCAATACGTAAATAGGAAGGTCGAAAATCATAACCCCATTGTGAAATGCAATGCGCTTCATCTACAGCAATAAGGTTGATATTGAGTGCCGGTAAGTATTCCAAAAAAAGCGAAGTTTCAATACGCTCCGGAGATACATACAACAGTTTGTAATGATCGTTGCCCGCATTTTTTAAGGTTTGTATCATCAATCTTCTCGACATTCCTGAATAAATGCCCAATGCCGGAATTCCTTTATCACTAAGATTTTGAATCTGATCTTTCATCAGGGCTATCAAAGGAGAGATGACCAGGCAAATGCCTTCTTGTGCCAGGGCTGGTACCTGATAGCAGAGTGACTTGCCACCCCCGGTTGGCAATAGCGCAAGCGTATCTTTTTTATCTAACACAGATTGAATAATTTCTTCCTGCAACGGACGAAAATTATCATAACCCCATTTTTCTTTTAATATGGAATGAACTTTATTCAGAAGTTAAAAGTTAGGTGCAAATAACAATAGGAGACCTATTAATTGCAGTGTATTTTTTTGTAGTACAATTTAATTGTTTACTTTTTTTACAAACAACCGGGCGGAGTTAGCGGCGAGTACCACATCGCTCAAACCCATAACCAGTGCGCCGAACATGGGTGTGAGAAAGCCCAAGGCGGCAACCGGTATTGCAATGACGTTGTACAGAAATGCCCAAAAAAGATTTTGCTTAATGGTAAGATAAGTATGGCGACCTAAGCCTAAGGCCAAGGGCAATTTTGTAAGTCCGCTGTTCATTAATACCACCTGCGCACTTTGCATGGCTACCTGAGAAGCTTCACTCATTGATACTCCAATAGTTGCTTTGGCCAAGGCAGGACCATCGTTGATGCCATCACCCACCATCACCGTAGGAAACTCATTACTTAATGCAGCAATGGTGGCTAATTTTTGTTCCGGACTTTGTTCGGCTATTACTTCATCAATTCCTAATAGTGTAGCTATTGCTTTTGTTTTATGATAACGATCTCCACTTAACAGAAAAGTTTTGATACCCTTCTTTTTAAAAAATTGAATCACCTCATTTGCTTCCGGTCTCAATTCATCTGCCAGGTCAATCCATCCAAGCCATTCACCGTTTTTCAAGAGATAGATATTATGACTTTCATCTTTAGTTAAAGAAGCTGCCAGATTATAGGAACCTGCTTCGAAAGTATTTCCATCTTCGTCAATTGCTTTCATGCCACTGCCTTTTATTTCTTCAATTTTTTTCCACTTTATTTCGTTCGGTGATTTCCAATCTTTTGCAATCGTTTTGGCCAAAGGATGCGCAGAATATTTTTCTAATGAA
>JBDSBL010000198.1:0-28374 GCA_039921625.1 Chitinophagaceae bacterium | reverse complement strand
TAAATATTAATGGTTCTTCAAATAAATTATCCTTTACTATCCGGAGCCCTTCCGGTATATATTTTAATCATTTTGTTTGTCCCCCACCACTGCAATGTATCATGCCATTTACTGCATTAAAATGGTTATCCAACATTGCTTTTACCACCGGTGCATAGGTGCGGGTTGGTGATAATATTAATTTACCAACAGACGTTTTAAAATAAGAATCCCGATATATCACTTCCACTTCATCCAACAGGGAATACTTTCCAATATAAGTAACCTCATTGCTTAAGCCCGGATCAAAAGTTTCCGGATATTGGTGCGCATACCTTTTTTCCAATACATCATGCCTTGCACTCGTCAGTCCATTGCTGCCGATACCGCTATTGTATTCCTGCTCATAAGCCGCTTTGCCATAGGAGGCCAAACCTACAATTACATTACCCGCTTTTATTTTTTCATTGGTAATGATCCGGGCTTTTTTGCTTCGGGCTGCCAGCGTGCCATTTACAGCAATGGTTCGCACCACATCACCTACATCGGCTGTTTCGCCCCCCATGAATTCAATGTTCACGCCGTGTTGTTTCATGGTATCTAGAAACTCCTGAGACCCTTCAATAATTGCCTGCAACACCTCTCCCGGAATTAGCATTTTATTGCGATCAATGGACGAAGTAAACAGCATATCCTTGTATATTCCAACACACAGCAGGTCATCCAGATTCATGACGATTGCATCCTGCGCAATGCCTTTCCATACCGACAGATCTCCGGTTTCTTTCCAGTACAAATAGGCAAGGATGCTTTTAGTGCCGGCCCCATCGGCGTGCATTACATTTACCCAAGCCTCATCACCTCCCAAAAGGTCTTTGTATATTTTACAAAATGCTTTTTCGTATAACCCTTTATCAAGATTTTTGGTGGCTAAGTGTACTTCCTCTTTCTGCGCTGATACTCCCCGTTTGGTATATAAGGACATGTAATTAATTGTTTTTGATAACGAACTGCAGCAAAGCTAACCATGCTGATGGAATAAAATTACAGCACAACTTATTTCAATATTTATCTTAGCAGTTATGCAAGTGCATTACAGCTTAGCCAATTTACCTTCTTTTAAAAATGCGGTACTTACTATCGGGTCGTTTGATGGGGTGCATACCGGTCATCAAAAAATAATTGCTGCGCTGGAAATGGAAGCGGAAAAGGTAGACGGAGAAAGCATTTTAATCACCTTTCATCCGCATCCCCGCAAGATTATTACGGATATTTCCTTGCAATTGATTAATACATTAGAAGAACGTATTTTTTTACTTTCCCAATATAAAATTGATCACCTGGTAGTGATCCCTTTTACAAAAGAATTTGCCGAGCAATCTGCAGAAAATTATATTGATCAATTTCTTATTAAATATTTTCATCCACATAGCATTGTTATTGGGTACGACCACCACTTTGGAAAAGACCGTAAAGGAAATTTCACCTTATTACAGCAGTATGCAGATCAACAACTTTTCACATTAATAGAAATTCCGAAACAGGTATTAAATGAAATTGCTGTATCCTCTACTAAAATTAGAAATGCTTTATTGTCCTCTGACCTTGATGTTGCCAATAATTTATTGGGTTATTCATTTTTCTTTTCCGGTTTGGTTGTTGGCGGCGATCGCATTGGCCGAACGATAAACTATCCTACAGCCAATTTGGACTATACGGACAGTGATAAAATAAGAATTGGCCATGGAGTATATGCGGTGGAGGCATCATTAGATGGTAGGGTTATAAAAGGCATGCTTAGTATTGGCAACCGGCCTACTTTAGAACAGGAAAGTGAAGAGAAAGTAGAGGTCAACCTATTTGATTTCTCAGAAGAAATTTATGGGCAAATCCTTACAGTGGTTGTTAAAAAATATTTGAGGCCCCAAATAAAATATAATGATATGGAGGCCTTAAAAGTACAATTGGCAAAAGACAAAGAGGATAGTTTAAAATGGCTGTGAATCAGTGTGAACCATCTTTACCACCATTTCTTTTAATAACAACATATCATCTGTACCTGCATCATGTACCCCAATGCTTTTCAAGTTGTAAGCATGTAACAAAAGCAATACCTGCTCAAGTCCTTTTGTAGAATATTTTCGGGCTGTATTCAAATAATCTTTTATAAAAAAGGGCGATATACCAACTGATGCAGCTAATGATTTTTCATCATGTGCCGGTATAGATGTGATCATTAATACCTTGCTGAAGTAATTATAAAGAGCCGGAAATAAAAGTGGCAGCGGGGCAGCTTTAGGATTTGCTTCAAAATACTGAATAATACGAATGGCTTTGTATAAATCCTTATGCGCAATAGCTTGCTGCAGTTCAAACACATTGTACTCCTTGCTGATGCCCACATACTTTTCTATATCATCCTCAGTTATAGATTTTCGTTTTTCAAGGTTGATAATTACTTTATTAATTTCATTATTTAAGCGGCTCAAATCGTTGCCTATATGATCTATCAGCAAGATGAGCGCTTTGCTGCTGATGGTATAACCCTTGCTCTTTATTATACTTTGCGTCCATTCCGGCAGTTCACTATCATACAATTTTTTAGTGGTTAGCAATGCCCCTTTTTCTTTTAAAAGCTTTGACAATTTGGTACGTCCATCTACCTTTTTGTTTTTATAACTTACTACCAATATGGTGGAGGAAAGTGGCTTTTCTATATAAGATTCCAGGCGGTCAATGTCTTTCATTCCCTGTGCTTCTTTTATTAGCACTACTTGCTTATCTGCAAACATTGGATACCGGCGGCAGGCATTCATTACATCAGGCCAGGATGCATCTCTCCCATAAAATATAGTTAAATTGAACCCGGCTTCTTCTTCTTTTAAAATGTGCTTTTCCGCATATTCCATCACCTCATCTATAAAAAATTCTTCCTCTCCTTCCAACCAATAAACAGGCTTAAACTGCTGCTTTTTTAAGTCGTCAATAATTTTATCTGCCTTCATATATCTGTTCGTGTTGCAATTTATGAATTCCTTTCTGGCACGGTTTTAGAAAGTTGTGCGGCGAAATCAAGACGGTACAATTTTACATTAATACATTTATAAACTAAACCTTTAAAAGATGGCAAACACAAATTATCCTTCTGCAAATGATCCGCAGAACAGGACTACTACAACCACCACGGTTGATAATAATGGCAGCACTACCAAAAATATAATCATTGGTTTATTGGCCGCAGGTCTCTTAGGAACCTGGGGTTATTACATTTATGATAAAAACCAAAAGGACGAAAAGATCCAGGTTTCTCAAGTACAGGCAACTACGGCAATGACTACTAAAGATTCCGTACAGGCACTTTACAATGAATCATTAACAAGACTTGATTCTATTACTGGTAGCAATAATAATATACAGGGTCAGCTAAGCGATCGTCAGTCTGAGATCACTCGTTTAAAAAATGAGATTAATAAAATAGTAAATAATAAAAACGCTACCGCATCTGAATTAAATCGTGCAAAATCACTTATCGCACAATTGAATTCTAAAATTGGAAATCTGGAAGAAGAAGTAGCTCGCTTAACTGGTGAAAATCAGGAATTAGCATCAAACAACACTGTGTTGACGCAGGAAAAACAAGTACTGCAAACTAACCTTCAAACTACTACTTCTGAAAAAGAAGAGTTGGCAAAAACGGTTGATGTAGCGTCTACTTTTAGTGCATCTAATTTCCACATTGACCCAATTCAAGTGAAAAGAAACGGTAAAGAAAAAGAAACTACTACAGCGAGAAGAGTAGATAAACTAAATATTTCTTTTGATGTAGAAAACAGGGTTGCCCGCTCAGGCCCCGCTGATATGTACATTGTTGTAATAGGACCAAATGGTCAGGTAATATCTGATCCTAATTTAGGTTCTGGCACTGTTACTACGCGCAATGATGGCGACAAACCATTTACTGCCAAAGTTTCTAAAGATTATGAGCAAGGCACACGTAAAAACATTCTATTTACTTTAAATCAAAATGATTTCCAAACCGGTGATTATAAAATACAGGTTTATCAAAATGGATTTAAAATAGGTGAAGGAGTACGTACCTTGAAAAAAGGTGGCATTTTCGGATAATTTCTATACTGTTCCTATAAATTAAAAAACCCGTTCTGATTATCAGAACGGGTTTTCTTTTGTTGTACTTTATTAAAATAAATTGTAACCGTAACTCACATAATACAAGCCACCCACTGAAGGGCTGCCATATCCTGAGCGGTAATAGTGATTGGTAACATTAGTGCCTCCTATTCTAAAACTACTCTTTGTATCAGGCACTTTGTAAGATACCTGCGCATCTACAGTTGTAAAGGCAGGTAATAAGCCAGTAACAAAAGTTCCTTCATAAAAGTTTTTATCCTGATGCTTCAGCACCACATTGAAACCTACATTCTTGTACACATTTTCATTGCGCATTCCTAAGTTGTACCGGTATTTTGGAGCATTAAAAAAGGTAACAAAATTGGCAGGAACATCTTTCAATTTGTCGGAAAACAAATTAGCATAGGCAATATACTTGCGCGGCAATTGATACTCTGCACTCACACCCCAACCCAATGCTTTTACTTTTGCTGTGCTATTAGCATTGTAAGAATAGTTGACTGATGTTTGCGGGTTTAATAAATCAGCGTCTCTTGTAGCTATTGATCTTGGCTGGGCCAAGGCCGTACGACCTAAGAAATTTTGATACTTGCTGTAATAGGCATAGCCATCAAAAAAGAAACGGTTTGACAACAAACCTTTATACCCTATCTCATAAGATGAAACAGATTCAGGCTTTATCTCTTTGTAATTCTGAACCATTAATCCACCGGCATTTCCTGTTTTTCTGTATTGATCCACGCTCTCTGCAGTGTATCCCGGATTAGAATTTAAATGATAATAAGTTTGAAATACTGGTAGCGAACCAATCAATAATCCAGATCCGACATTCAGGTTAATGTACTGATCCTGATTGGTAGGAAAACGATAAGCTGTTTGATAAGACAAACGAATGTTGTTGTCTTTTGCTACTTTAATCCTGGCAGTAACCCGCGGTGTAAAACGGCCTTTAAAATTGGTGTGTTTGTCATAACGACCGGCAGCAGTTAAGGTCAATATATCGCCTAAAAAATTCTTTCTTAATTGCGCATACATTCCATATTCTGTAGGTTTAAAATGTTCTGCAGTATCAGCAAAAATGGTTCCTTGAGAATTAAGTACAAATCGTTTCCATTGGGCACCTGCTATCATTTCCACCTTATCAGTAAAAGCCAATACATCAGAAATGTTTAATTGACCTTCGGCAGAATACAAGTCTGTTTTGTCTAAAAATTTAGCGCCTTTTGGAATGGCTAATCTCTTAATGGAATTAGCTGCATCTGCAAATGGCTGTGTGCCCGGCAACAAACGTCCCTGGTCTGCCGCAGCTCTTGCAGCCTGATGCGCTGCAAAGTCTGAAGCACCTTGCAAACGGGCACCGGCATAGGTTCCTACATATTGAGGATACCAGGTTGTGCTCGGTTTCCAAGCTTCATTAATTAATCTTCCCAATACCGTAGCGTTGTAAGAATCCCCTGCATTTTCTTGGGTAGTATAGCCACGTAATAACCATTTATCTGAACGAAATTCTAACTTATGTTGTGCGATTTTTAAATTGCGCAGTGCATACCGGTCTGCTCCGGTATATACAGTAGTACCCGTACCAAAATAAGAATTAAAAGAGGCTTCAATTTTTGGAGTGATCTTATAAAAAATACCACCGGTTATTTTGTAATTGATACTGTTGTAATCAACCAGGCTTTTTTCTTCATAGCCGGTACGTGAGGCATTTTGATTTGGTATAAGGTTATTTCTCAAACCAAAATAAAATGGAATTACATTTTGTATGGTTGGGATCAAAGGCTGCAAAGAAGCGGGCAATGCTCCAAGAAGGGCTGCTATCTGAGCACTTGTGGCATTAGCAGGTAGCTGGTTTAAAAAAGGAATTACATCAAATTGTCCACCTGTTGCTCCCAACAATCCAGCTCTTGTACCAGCCTGTACTGCTTGTGCGGTGCTGAATAGATTGGCGCTTGTTTCATCTCCGTACATATTCACCCCATCATAGTTAGGGTCCGTGGTACGGTCACCTGCTTTTAATTTACTTAAGATGCTGGTTCTTTCTACATTGCTGTAATCAGTAGCTTGCCAGTCTGAAGCTTTGATAAACTGAGAGGTAACTTTGAATGCAAATTTGTCTTTAAACGATTTTGCATACCGGAAACTCCAGTCATAAAAAGGAGATGGACTTTTTTCTTTGTCTTTAATATGATTGACCCCTTGTTTGATCTGGTAACTGAATCCTTCGTACCGGAATGGGTTTTTGCTGTTGATTAAAAGCGTACCATTCATACCGCCAGAGCCATAAAGTGCAGAGGAAGCGCCTGATAATAATTCGATATTGTCCACGTCCATTTCCGTAAGACCAATAACACTTCCTACAGAAAAGTTTAAACCAGGAGCCTGATTATCCATACCATCCACTAACTGATTTAACCGGGTATTACCACTACCTAAAAAGCCACGAGTGGTAACGGTTCTAAATGTTAAGCTTGCCGTGTGCATGTCCACCCCTTTCAGGTTGGTAATTGCTTCGTAATAGTTGGGTGCTGGTACATTGCGAAGAATGGCACTGCTCATACGCTCAATAGTAACCGGCGACTCTAATATTCTTGTTGGAGTCCGCGTAGCGGCCACTACTACCTCCTGGCCTAACAAGGCGGCAGGATTTAGTTCCACCACAATCGGGTTCGTGTTTTCTACCGTCACTTCCTTTAGCTCAAAACCTACAGACGTAAATACCAGGACTGCTGGAAACTTGGGAACCGATATCCGGAAGTTACCTAGAGCGTCCGAAACAGAGCCCGAGGTGCCATCTTTTAGCGCTACGGAAATAGAAGGAAGACCGTCGCTGGAACCTGCCATGCGAACCGTTCCAGTAACATTAAAATTTTGTGCTATAGCAGCAAAGGAGAAAAAAACGGTCAATAGCAAGGTTAAGGGCAAGAATAGGCCTTTTCTCATATCAGTTGTTTTTGTTTGGAATGAAATGGTAAAACTTAAGAGACCAACTACTCGTCAAAAAATGATGAATCTTATTAGTAATCAAAAGCTTTGAATATGGAAAAGTAAGCATTACCGTATTTTCAATAAAATTTAATTTTTCCGATTATTAACAGAGCTCTTTCCTTACTGTTTGAGATTCACTTTTGTTTCTTAGTCTGACTTATTTTTGCCTTATGTCTTCACTTCATTTGCCCTTTCAAACGGGATTTTATAAAGGAAAAGTTCGGGATGTATATACTATAAATGATAGCTTCCTTGTGATGCTGGCCTCCAACCGCATTTCAGCCTTTGATGTTATTTTGCCAAAACCGATACCTTACAAAGGTCAGGTGCTGAATCAATTAGCTGCATTCATGCTTAAGGCTACTCAGGACGTTTGTCCTAATTGGTTGATGGAAGTGCCGGCACCCAATGTTTCAATTGGCCACAAATGCGAACCATTTAAAATTGAAGTGGTTGTTCGTGGCAATCTCTGTGGCCATGCCTGGCGCACCTATGATAGTGGTCAGCGTTTTTTATGTGGCGCCCTGCTTGAGGATGGATTAAAAGAAAATGATTTCTTTTCAAGGCCAATCATCACCCCTTCTACCAAAGAAAAGGAAGGCCATGATGAAGATATTTCTGTGTCGGAAATTTTAGCGAAAGGATTGGCTACAGAAAAGGAATGGAAGCACATTGAAAATTATGCATTTGCCCTATTTGAAAAAGGAAATTCTATAGCGGCCGAAAGAGGATTGATTTTAGCAGATACCAAATATGAGTTTGGACTATTCAATGGACAGATCATCCTCATGGATGAAATTCATACACCTGATTCTTCAAGATACTTTTACGCGGAAGGCTTTGGAGAGCGGCAACAGAAAGGAGAAAAACAAAAACAATTAAGCAAAGAATTTGTACGGGAATGGTTGCTGGCTAATGAATTTGCAGGTAAAGAAGGACAAACAGTGCCGGAAATGACTGAAGAATGGGTGACGGCCATTGCAGCGCGGTATGTTGAATTGTATGAAACCGTTACAGGTACTGCTTTTCAAGCGGAAGACCTAACCGATAATGAGACTGAAGATCAAATAGTGGAAAGTTTAAAAAAATTGAATGTCATTTAATGTAAAGGCCGTTATATAGAATTAATTTTTGGCCGCAGGCGTTTTGATTTATTAAAAATATTCTGGCCTTTATCTATTCCCTGGCGCAGCATTTTCTGTTCTTCCACCGGTAATAATATGGTATGATGACAAGCAGCACTGCAACAACCGGCAAATTTTTCTGCACATTTGCCGCATTGAATAAATAGGAGATGGCAACCATTGTTGGCACAGTTTACGTGCGTGTCAGCAGGCAATCCGCATTGATGGCAATGAGCAATTATCTCTTCGGTGATTCGTTCTCCAAGGCGGTTGTCAAACACAAAATTCTTTCCATGAAATTTGTTCTGCAAACCTTCTTCTTTTACCCTGCTGGCATAATTGATGATGCCCCCTTCGAGATGGTAAACTTTAGAAAATCCATTATGCAACATATACGCACTTGCCTTTTCGCAACGAATGCCTCCCGTGCAATACATGATGATATTTTTGTCTTTTGCCTCTTTCAATAAGTCAGCAGCCATGGGCAATTGATCGCGAAAAGTATCAGAAGCAATTTCTATTGCATGTTCAAAATGACCTACTTCGTATTCATAATGATTCCGCATATCCACTACAATCGTGTCGGGGTCATTGGTTAATTGATTGAATGCGGCGGCAGTTACGTAGTTGCCCTTTCGCTCCATGCTAAAGGCTGGATCCAAAATGCCATCTGCCACAATTTTATCCCGCACTTTTATTTTTAAAACCCAAAATGATTTACCATCATCATCTATTGCAGTATTTAATCGTACGCCATCCAAATCCGGAATAGAATACAGGGTTTCTTTAAATTTTTCGAAAAGGGAAGCCGGAACACTAAGTTGTGCATTGATGCCTTCCGAGGCTACATAAATTCTTCCAAATACAGATAATGAAGTAAGAGTCTGATACAATTCATCGCGAAATGCCTGCGGATCAGGAATAGAAAAATAATGATAAAAAGAAACGGTAGTTCGCTGTTCTTTTTCAGCAAGGAGTTTCTCCTTCAACTCTTTTTGAGAGATGCGATTATGAAGTACTGCCATAGTGGAAATTTTAAGGACACATGCCTTGTGAACAAAATTTCTTGAGGCGCAAAGATAATTGGAAGACCTTAAAAAAAGGTGTTAATGAGTACCGTGGTTGCGGGTAAGAGGACTGATGCGGGTAATAAAGTTTTTAATTTTATGCTGAAAAAAACTAAGGGTTGCTTTCAATTTTAAATTCCTGATCTCACGTTCTGTTTTTTCTCTGGCGCAAACGGTGAGTACCATCATTCCCCGCAAGGGAGCTAACAATGAATCTTTAGTAGCACTATGAGAAGAAGCTGAGATTTCTGAATTTATAGATATGGAGTTTACTATCATGATGCTCTTTTTTAGAGCCCACAAAAGTACAAAAACTGCCTTTACAGCATCGCATATTATTCAAAAAAAATAAATATAAATAGGTGGCTTAAATAGGCTGGTTTTAAAAAAATTAGTAATGAATTCCTTATAATAGAAATAATAAAAATCAATCGTAAATGCTCATTTATATTGACCGTAATCTTCGGTTTTGTTTAGGACGTAATGACGACCCCGCCATGGCGGCAAAACCACCTACCAACCCGCCTACAAAGGCTGTGACCAGCACCAGCAAAACAGACGAGCCACCGAGTGGTAATACCTGGGCTATCTTGTGAGAAAGAAGACTTTCGTTTTTTACATCTATATAAAAAGCCAGCACGGACCACAAAAGAAAAACACCGAGAAAACCGGATAAAAATCCGGTACCTATATTTTGAATTAATAAAAGGCTCACTAGAAACGCAATGATGGCAATGCTCCACCAGGGTAAATAAAGACCTGCAACAAAGCAAAGAGCAGCAGTGAGTAATATGGATAATAATAATTTCATTGTTTCCAATTTAGGAGTTAGTAAAGGTCATTTTCCACTTGATGCGGCTGTCGTTCTCTTCAGATTCTTTCATCATCCAAAGCGTATAGTATTTACCTGCTGCCCAGGTATCAATAAAAGAGTCGTAATAGTGACTACCGGGGTTTCCGCTTTGTCCGCCGGGATACACTCCATAAGCTACAATCGGCCTGGTCATTTGCACTATCATACGCCAGCTTGGGCCGTGGCTTTGGGTTACCGCGTTGATGGTATTGTTCCAGCCTCCAACCGGCAAACCGGTACGTGCAAAAGGAAGGATCGTTTTCAACAAATGATATATGGATGGATTTTTATGTTTCCACCAAACCAAACCATTTACTTTTTCTTCTTTCACAAGGGCAGCAGCGGCTATTTTAAAGGAACGTGTTACCTGCTCTTCAAGCGTTTCTATTTCTGGTGTGTTTATATCATCAATAAAATGCGATGTAGAATCTCTTAACATTAATTCAAGCATCGTTTGTTCATCTGGATAAACTACAGGTCCGTTGATCTTTGCAAATTCATCTACCCAAATTGCTTTTTCCAACGTATCAATCCAGGCCTGGAAAATGGTAGGTGCAGTAGCTTGCGAGGTAGCATCAAAATCCCAATTGCGAACCCTGTTGTAATAATCTATTTCTCCGGGTTCAAAGCCCGATGTATTTGTGTATTTCATTAGAAGCGGCACGGCATCCTGAGCAAAAGAACTAAAGGTATTGTTTTGAAGTGCCATCATATCCTGTGGAGTAATTTGTTGCATTTGCTCCAGTTTGCTGCTGATAGTAATACCTCTTGCAGTAATATAATTTCCCGGAATAAAATAAGGATAGGTGGAATCAACAGGGCGCTGGTTGGCACTTTCAATAAAGCCCTGTGCCGGATTTACAACATGCGGATTTTGTGATTGCGGAATGAAATGTTGCCATTGGTAGGTACTATCTTCCCCGGGCATCAGGTACAATCCCTGCCCTTGCCACCGTGCAGGAAATTTTGCTTGTTGCCACAAGGCTATATCACCTGAGGTGCTTGCAAATAACATATTCTGCCCTGGTGTAGCATAATCTTTTATTGCGTTGTAATAATCGTCGTAATTTTTTGCTCTATCCAACTTCAGCCACATCAGGCCTTCATTGGATGGATCATGTGCCGTCCACCGTAGTGCAATAGCAGCCGTATCACTTACTTCGTTAGTAAAGCTGTGATCATACATTACCGGGCCAAATACGGTATACGCCACCGTATCCAACACATCAGCACCACCTGCTACTTTTATTTGTTCCATTCTTAGTTGCGTAGGTTGCCATTCATTGTTGTACCAATACTCTTTCTTAGACCCATCTCTAAATTTAATTTTATAATAATCTTTTACATCTCGTTGCGCATTAGTAAAGCCAAATGAAATGCTGTCGTTATAACCAATTATTACACTAGGTGTACCGGGGAAGGTAGCGCCATAGGTATTTAATGTCGGAGTAGTCAATTGCATCTCATACCAAATAGACGGAAGAGAAAGTTCGAGGTGCGGATCATTACACAAAATGGGAGCACCAGTTGCAGTTTTTAGTCCGCTGACCGCCCAGTTGTTGCTTCCATTATTTCGATTTGCTTTATTTATCTCCTGCACTCTTATGGTAGTATCTTTTCCAAAATAAAGCGAGTCCGCTGTGGGGGGAACAACGAGCGGCAGGGTATCCTTTTCAAATAAAGTTCCCTTTGGTACGATGGGTACTAGAGAGTCTGGAACCTGCGGAAAAAGTATCGCCATATCTTCCAGTGAAAAAGCTGATTTGACATTGGTTAATTCAAGGTCCCGATCAAAGCCTGCAAGCACTTTGCTCATTTGTTTTAAAAAAAGGGCACATTTAAGATTGCTCCATTGTTCCGGTTTATAGTTTAGCAATTTATACTCAAGCGGCATTGAACTTTGAGATAACGAATTAATATAGGCATTGACACCTGCAGAGTAAGCATCATATACCGTGCGGGTTTCAGGGTTTGCCTCCATTTCCTTCAATGCATTTTCAGCAGCGTAGGTCATTCCAAGCCGGCGCTGCTCTCTATCGAAATGTATAAACCTTGGATCATTACCCAAATGCTCACTCACCCGGCCGGCAGCAGCAAAGGTTTGAAATTCCATTTGCCATAAACGAAATTTTGCATGCAGAAAACCTTGAACAAAATATACGTCAGTTTCATCCTCTGCAAACACATGCGGCACCAAACGTTCATCGAGGTAAACCGTTACTTTTCCTTTAAGATTTTTAAAATTGAAGTCTGCATTAAACCCTTCATCAGCCGGATCGGCATTTTGCCAAAACCCTTGCTGCGGACTTAGAAATTTTCCTAACGGAGGAATGGCGCCCCACTTATTGTTTAATGCAAATACAAGTACAACGGTTATCAGTAAGGAAATGATAAATGGAATGATACGCATAAGCAGTAAGTAAAATAGAAAGGTAATAAAGATGTAATGAATTATTCCTTATCTGATCGTCTAATCCTTTTTGCCACCCAACATGGGAACAAAACTAAAATGATCGAATATTTCTTCTGTAGTGGAACCATCTAATTCTTTTTTCAAACGTTTCATTGTTTGTACGTTGCCCGAACCTAATGGGATGACCATATATCCTCCCGGTTTCATTTGTTGAATTAATTTTAAAGGAACCTGAGGTGCCGCCGCAGTGATCAACACTTTATCAAAAGGACCATAAGTAGGCAACCCCTCATATCCATCTCCATAAAAAAATTTAATGGAAGGATATTTTTTTAGAAACGAAAAATTCTTGTTGTTTTCAAATAATTTTTTTTGTCTTTCAATAGTGTACACTTTAGCTCCTAACTCTGCCAAAACGCAGGCCTGGTAAGCACTTCCGGTCCCTATCTCCAATACTTTTTCAAAAGGCTTTACTTCTAATAATTGTGTTTGATAGGCTACGGTATATGGTTGTGATATGGTTTGCATTTCAGCTATGGGGAAAGCACGGTCTTCATAAGCCACTTCTTCAAAAGCAGAATCAAGAAAAAAATGACGTGGAATATTATTGAAGGCAGTCAGTATTTTTTCATCACTTATTCCTTTAGTCCTCACTATTTCTACAAGCTTTTTGCGCATTCCTTTGTGCCTGTAGGTATCCTCATAGTTTCTCATGGCGCAAATATAGCTTTCATGCCAAGGCTAAGCAATGGCTAAATGGGCTAATTTTAATATTATGAAGGAGCAGCATATTGTATTGGCAATCTTATGGATCGTGTTTTGTTTTTTTCACAGCTTTTTAGCGCATGCTGCTATAAAAAAATGGTTGGAAGAAAAACTTGGAAGCGGCTATAAATGGTACCGTTTATTTTATACAATTTTTGCTTTTGCTACATTAGTTCCGTTACTGTATCTCCAATTTACCATGCCTTCGCCCCTATTATTTCATCACACTATGCTTATCAACATTTTAGGAGGAGCAATTTCATTAGGCGGCTTGCTTATTATGAGCATTTGTATAAAGAAATATTTTTTAAGTCTTAGTGGCATTAAGACCCTTATCACAGACCACACAGAAAATGATTTACAAATTAATGGCATTCACAAATACGTACGGCATCCGCTGTATTCCGGTACCTTTCTGTTTGTTATAGGGTTGCTGTTTTTAATTCCTACTTATGCAATGCTTATTGCGGCCGTTATGATTATTGGATATACTTTATTAGGAATAAAATGGGAAGAAGAAAAGTTGATTGCAGAATTTGGAGACCAATACCTACAATATAAAAAAAAGGTTCCCAAGCTGCTACCTTTTTTACATGGCGCCCGGTGAAAAGCACTTAACGCTTAATCTCGCCTTTTCACCGAGAAGTATAAATTAACTAGGTCAAAGGATGTTTTTTTGTGCTATCAAACGCTGCTCAACCACCTAACGACAAAAAACATTAATTCCATCCGCCTACTAAAGAAAGTGCTCATTTTATGGGCACTTTTTTTTATATATCTATCACCACCTTTGCATATGTCATAAAAAAAACGGGTGAATAGAAAGCATGTTCTATTCACCCGTTTAGGTAAATTCTGTTGCTCTTACAGACTCATTTCATCAGTAATGGTTTTGATCTTTTTATTGAGGTCTTCTTTTACCCTGGTGTAATCTTCTGCCCGGGCAAGTGGTTCTTTTACACTGAAATAAAACTTGATCTTTGGCTCCGTGCCGGATGGCCGTGCACTTACCTTACTTCCATCTTCCAATACAAATTGGAGCACATTTGATTTAGGTAATTGAATTTGCTGCGTTTCTTGTGTGCCCAGATTTTTCTTTTCTTGCTTTTCATAATCAAGGAGTTCAATTACATTTATTCCTGCCAATGTTTTCGGTGGATTTTTTCTAAAACCATCCATCATAGCGGCTATTTCCTGCTGTCCATTCATTCCTTTTTTTGTAATTGAAATCAATTCTTCCTGATAGCAGCCATAGGCCACATAAAGATCAAGCAGTTTTTGATATAGTGTTTTGCCTTTTGTTTTTTCATAGGCCGCCATCTCGCACAATATGGCTACCGCAGACACAGCATCCTTATCACGCACCTGGTCACCAATCATCAATCCATAGCTTTCTTCACCACCAATGATGTATTTTTCCTTTCCTTCTTTTTCTTTTATGAGTTCGGCAATCCACTTAAATCCGGTTAGTACATTGTAGCAATGAATGTTGTTTTTTGCTGCAATTACATCTATCATATCGGTGGTCACAATTGTTTTTACCACCATATCATTAGGCTGCGCTTTTCCGCTTTCCCTTCGGCTTTCAATCAGGTAGTTGAATGCTAAAACCGCGGTTTGATTTCCATTCAACAATATCCATTTGCCTTCATTGTTTTTAACGCCTACTCCTACTCTGTCCCCATCCGGATCAGTACCTAATAATATATCTGCATTCAGACTTTCAGCTTGGCTTAACCCCATACTCATTGCTTCGCTTTCTTCCGGATTGGGATAAACTACGGTTGGAAAATTGCCATCCGGTGTTGCCTGCTCCTCTACTATGTGCACATTTTGAAAACCAAATTCTTTCAATACCGTAGGCACCAATTTGATACCCGTACCATGAATAGGTGTATATACAATTTTTAAATCTTTTTCCTTTTTAATAGCCTCAGGATTGACACTCAATCCTTTTACCATATTAATGTAAGCAGCGTCAATGTCTGCACCAATAAGGGTGATATTTTCTTCGTTGCCTGTCCACCTTACATCATCAATGCTGGCAATCTTTTCTACTTCTGCAATTACTGCTTTATCGTGAGGAGGCACCAATTGCCCGCCATCATCCCAATAAGCTTTATAGCCATTGTATTCTTTTGGATTGTGTGATGCAGTGCATACCACCCCTCCTTTGCAACCAAGGTACCGGATAGCAAATGACAATTCAGGAGTTGGCCGCAGGTCTTCAAATAAATAAACCTTTATCCTGTTGGCTGCAAAAACATGGGCTACTGTTTCTGCAAAAAAACGACTGTTGTTGCGGCAGTCATGTGCTATCGCAACTTTCACTTGCTCCGCAGGAAAGCTTTTTTTCAAATAATTGGCGTATCCCTGCGTGGCCATTCCTACAGTATATTTGTTCATGCGGTTGGTACCAATGCCCATGATGCCACGAAGGCCACCGGTTCCAAACTCAAGGTTTTTATAAAAAGCATCAGCCAACTCATCGGGACTGGTTTCCTCCATTTTTCTTATCTCATCTTTTACTTTATCGTCGTAAGAACCATCGAGCCATTTTTGTACTTTTTGCTGAATTAAAGCATCCATAATCTGCGATTTATCGTTTCTTAATTTTGATTTGAAGTTATTAGATTTTACCATTCCAAATGAAAACAAACATTGACCGTATTTTTGTTCTCTTGAAAACAACCTTCCTATTTTTATGGGTTCAACTTTTTTCTTCAGCCATTATGGCTCAGGAAAAAAATGTGGAAAAACCGCAGGATACTCTTTCTATCCCGCTAGTTATTTCTCATAATAGGGCACCTACTAATGCAAAAGAATCTCTAAATAAAAAAAAAGTACTAACTGCCATCTCCCTCCATGCTGTAGGTGATGCAGGCACGCTGGTAATATTGAGTAAAGCCTGGTATAAAAACTATCCTAAAACATCTTTTCATACCTACAACGACAGCAGGGAATGGCTGCAGATGGATAAAGCGGGCCATGCCTGGACAGCCTACAACATTGCAACCCACTCTGCAGGACTATGGAAATGGACAAAGCTGGATACCAAAAAAGCAGTTCTTTTAGGTGGTGCCAGCGCTCTTGGTTTTCAAACGATTCTTGAATATTTGGATGCACACTCTGCTGCATGGGGATGGAGTTGGGCAGATATGGGAGCCAATGTTTTTGGTACAGCGTTATTTACAGCGCAGGAATTGAAATGGGAGGACCAACGAATTCAATTTAAATTTTCTTCATTTCCGTCCTCTTACGATCCTTCTTTAAGAGAAAGAGCCCATGATCTTTATGGCAATAATTATGCTACCCGACTTTTAAAAGATTACAATGCTCAAACGTATTGGCTGAGTTTTAATGGTCGTTCTTTTATGCCGAAATCCGGTTTGCCATCGTGGCTCAATTTAGGCTTCGGATATGGGGCTAGAGGACTTTTTGGTGGATATCAAAATATGGCAAAGGATAAAAATGGTGCTGTTACTTTTTATCGTCCGGATGTAGCAAGAAAAAGACAATTTTATTTATCTCCTGATATAGATTTTACTAAAATAAAAACACGAAAAAAAAGTGTGAGAACAGTACTCTCTCTATTAAATGTGATTAAAGTGCCTGCTCCTTCTTTGGAACTATCCGGCGGTAAATTGAAGGGTCACTTTTTGTCATTTTAATGAAGCCAGGCTCCTAATATTTTTACCCCGTCGGTCTCTACCGTTATGTGGGCCTGCAAGGTGGTAGACACGGAAAGGCCTACATAATCAGCATGCACCGGAAAGAGTTTGTGGCTTCGCTCTACGAGTACCAATGTTTGAATTTTTTTGGGTTGAAATTCCAAAAAAGGTTTCAATGCATACATCAATGTTTTTCCGGTATTGGCCACATCGTCTACCAGAATAATCACCTCGTCATTAAAATTTTCTCCAGGTACTGTTGCATTCAACGGATATTTTTTGTTTAAGGTAATGGTAAGTAGTTCCACAGGGATCTCCAATATCTTTTTCAATTCTGCCACAAGAGCCGTAGCTAGCAACACACCGTTGCCATTAATGCCGGCGATGATCAATTTTTTTTCCTCAATATTGTTTTCAGCAATTTGAAAAGCCATCCGACGCAGTTTGCGCTGGGCAACGGCTTCATTTAAAATTGGTTCTTTTAGATTAATATCGGTGGCCATCTTCTATTTTTACATTGTTAAATTAGCAAATCTAAATTGGGCACATGCAACTGGCACAACAAATATTATTTATCCTTCTGTTATTAGCCGCTGTTTTTGTTTTTGCAAAAAAAGCCCGGTTTATTAGTCGCAATATAAACCTGGGCCGTGACGAAAACCTGAAAGACAACCCGGGTGCCCGATGGCGCAATATGATGCTCCTTGCATTGGGGCAAAAAAGAATGTTTGACAAACCAATTGTTGCCTTGTTGCACCTTGCTGTATATGTTGGTTTTGTTATTATAAATATTGAAATACTTGAAATAATATTAGATGGCATTTTTGGAACGCATCGGTTATTTGCACCGGGTCTGGGTGCTGTTTACACATTTGTAATCAACTTTTTTGAGGTGCTGGCCTTTTTGGTATTGACGGCCTGCATTGTATTTTTAATTAGAAGAAATATCACTAAAGTGCAACGCCTTTCTATGAACGAATTGAATGGCTGGCCCAAAAGTGACGCGAATTACATTCTCGTTTTTGAAATTGTTTTAATGTCGCTTTTTCTAATAATGAATGCCACAGACCGCGCTTTGCAACTGCAAGGGCATGAACATTACCATGATTTGGGAAGATCGTTTTGGGTGTCTGGTCTTATAGCTCCCTTATTTCAATCTGTTCCTACTAATACTTTAGTTGGCATTGAAAGAACTGCCTGGTGGCTTCACATTGCCGGCATATTTGTCTTTTTAAATTACCTGCCGTATTCAAAGCATCTTCATATATTATTGGCCTTCCCCAACACCTATTTTGCCCGCTTGCAACCGCAGGGAAAAATGCAGAATATGCCGGAAATTCAAAATGAAGTACTGTATGCCATGGAGCCTGAGGCTGCCCCTGTAGGTGCTGCACCGGAGGAGCATACCAAAGGGTTTGGTGCGAAAGATGTAACCGACTTAAGCTGGAAAAACCTATTGGATGCCTACACCTGCACCGAATGTGGCCGATGCACGGAAAACTGCCCGGCTAACCAAACCGGCAAACTTCTTTCTCCACGGAAAATAATGATGGACACCCGCGACCGAATGGAGGAAGTAGGACACAATAGAGATAAGAATATAGTTCCCGCTTCGGAGAAAAAATTATTGCACGATTATATTACCGCTGAAGAATTAAGAGCCTGCACGTCTTGCCAGGCTTGCATTCAGGCATGTCCCGTATTGATCAATCCATTGGATATTATCAACCAACTAAGACGGTATATGATAATGGAAGAAAGCAATGCGCCTCAAGAATGGAATGGAATGTTTAGCAACATCGAAAACAACTTTGCTCCCTGGAAATTCAGTCCTGACGACCGGGATAAATGGGCAGAAGAAATGAATGCTTGATAATAAAGTTGGTCTTGTCTAATTCTTTAGAATAAATAAAAGTGAATTAACTACGGTCCTTTTTTATTTGCTCTTCTATCTGGGTTTTAAATTCTTGTAATGCAATTCGGTTTTCGTTCCGAACATCACATGCTATCAATTGATCCATCATTTGCAGCAACGAGTTTTGGATATACCGGTCTTCTTTTCCATATTTCCAAATGGGAAAAAAACATTCTTCAAATAGTTCTTTAAACGACAATTCTTTAGTTACAATCCTGATGACTCCATCTTCTCCGGCAAAATTGACCGGCAAATAATTTAATAACCGAAAACGAAACAGATCCGTTAAAGCATGGATACTAAGCACGGCGGTTTCAGGGTCATTGATTCCAGGACTTAGTGCTTTGATAGCCACTTCCGCAAGCTGATGAAATCCATAGTAGGCATTTTTATTGATTGGTTGCCCACTATATAAATCAATAGAAACTAATAAGCTTTTTATCTCCTCTTCCCCTATTTCTTTTTTG
The DNA here is from genome assembly GCA_039921625.1 of Chitinophagaceae bacterium. GTDB lineage: Bacteria > Bacteroidota > Bacteroidia > Chitinophagales > Chitinophagaceae > Flavisolibacter. Next base: position 8,983 of record JBDSBL010000198.1, on the reverse strand, counting down.
CCCATTAAAACCAAAAGTGGAGTTCCTTCCAATAAATAGGCACCAGGCGCAGGAAGCATTTGGACCACCGCATCATGATGTTCTGCAAAGTTTATTAGCGATGATTTATTATAACCCTGATAGTAATTAGAGGCCGGCATAAAAATCGTTTGTTTCATGGGATTTCCCTCAATGAAACTATTATCTTTTTTGCCGCTGCAATGTTGCGTTAAGGTTTTTAAAGTCTCCTTATGAATTCGCTTAATGATGGTTTCAAACTTTACTGTTTGCGTTACATAATGCAAAAAATAAATAAATAAAAAGATGTCTATTACTGTAAATAACAGCAATAAATAAATGCTTAATGCCGGAACATAAATACCAGAAGTAATGTCGCGAATGGTGCTTAATAAAAAAAGGGAATAAACAATGGTACCTATATAAAATCCCAGAACAATTTGTTGAAATTTATTACCGATCATACTATCGAGCATCCGGTTGCTCATTTGAGATGCTGCCTGATTGAGGAGAATCATCACCATGGAAAAACTAAAAACCGTAAGTGATATAATGCCTCCTGCTATGGTAGTCAGTATAGACCGGGCCGTACCGGCATCTCGTAAACTCAACCAGCTTAATTGCGATTTAATGGCCTTGCCGGTTTCAGAAAAGTCGAGCTCAAGCATTAGGATGGATAACAGGAGAAACCCTAAAGAAATAAGCGCGGGGTAAAAAGCAATGCTGGTGACAATCTTGCTATAATTCTGTCGCAGCCATTTATAAAATTTTCTCATAATTATTTTTACTCAAAAAGGTGGTCTGCCATCCGCTTATCATGCCCATAAATATCTTCCGTGAAATGCAATATTCCTTTTCCATCAACCCAAGAAGTAAAGTAGGTGATAAATACAGGCACAGACTTATTTAACGTCACCCATTTTTCAGTGGACTGATGCATGGCTGCTTTAATTTTTTCTTTCGTCCACTCGGGTTGATTGCGTAAAAGATACACCGCAAGATCAAACGGTTGCTGCACCCGAATGCAGCCATGACTGAATGCTCTCTGCTGCCGGTCAAATAAGCTGCGGCTTGGAGTATCATGAAAATAAATATTGTAGCTGTTGGGAAATATAAACTTTACATCTCCAAGTGCATTGCTTTTTCCTGGTTTTTGACGTACAATGGGAAGTCCATTGCTGTATCCGGTTACTTCCATATTATTTCGTTGCAGGTAATTGCTGTTGCGCTTCATAGCCGGATATATTTCATTGCGAACAATGCTTTGCGGCACATTCCAATAAGGACTGAATACCACGTATTTTAAATCATCACTGAAGATCACCGTTCTATTTGCAGCCTTTCCCACCACAATGTTCATGGACAAAACTTCTTTACCATCTTCCAATACATGTAGCCGGTATTCCGGAATATTTGCCAGTAAAAAATTGGAAGAAACTTCCGGCATCCATTTCATTCGTTCCAGATTAATCAGCATTTGTTTAATGCGCTCTGTAACAGGAATGTTTAATTGGCTAAGCAACGTTTTATCCACTGCACCTGAGGATACCAAACCAAAACTTGTAGCCGCTATTTTAACGGCCTCTTCTAATTCTTTGTTGTAACTATTGGAAGTATCTCCGTCAGTGTAAAGACCTATAACCTGAAGCCTTTTCTTGAGTAGAGAGACCGCGCTGTCTTTGGTTCCCACCTTTAAGGTAGCTGCGCTGGTGATAAAGGGCCAGCCACCTTTCTTTTCTATTTCCCGATACTTCACTACTTGCTGTTGCAATAAATAATAATGCTTGTTCAGCGGTTTCCATTCGCTGTCTTTATTGATCAAGAAGCTATCAAGAAGGGCTACCAGCTTCAGTTTGCGCCTTGGTATGTTCCATTGTACTTCTTTAGGATCTACCTTTCCGGCATAGGCAGATTGCATATAAGTAAAGAAATGTTTTGTAAATCGAAGTTCTGTTTCAACCAACTCATTTTTAGGTATAAACAGGGCACTGTCGCTTAAAAGCGTATCCACTACCTGGTGCAATTTCTTGTCGTATATGCTGCTGTCACTTAGTTGCCTTACCTCATTGTTGTGCGCATTCCAAAAACCTTGCGCCTGCACTGTAAGTCCATATTCATCAAACCAGGCAAAGCTATAATTACGGGAATTATAAAAGCTGCGCATGTAATTGCTGATGCTATCACCGGCCACTTCTTTAGTCAAAAAACTTTCAAGGCTTGTGCTATCTAAAAATAAATTAGAATAAGAATTAGCGGGTGTAATGGTCGTGTCACGAATCGTCACCTCAATAGTTTTTTGATTGCGTGCTTCATTACAGGATGCGAGTAGCAAAGAAATAAAAATGCATCCAATTAATTGTACGGTTGATCGCATAATGTTATTTACATTTTTTGTTAATGAGTTATTTAAAAAAGCAATTTTATTATTCTAAATTATTTTATCCGTATCCATTCTTTTGTTCTCTTCCGCTAATTCTATCGCCCGTTCTTCTTTATGAAAATCATGCATGTATTGATGCTTTAAGTGATCATACAGCGACTTTTTATCAATCAAAGAAGAAATTAAAACAGCTACTATGCCGGCAATCATCAGGTGAAATATTACATTATGCCGGTCCGTCATTTCTAATACTAAGATAGCAGAAGTAAAAGGGGACCGAGTAACGCCGGTTAAAAAAGCTACCATTCCGGAAAGTACCATTATGTTGGTATTGGTAGGTGATAAGGAAAACCAATGCGCTACCAAAGAACCGATGGTAGCACCCGCACTCAATGAGGGAGCAAAAATACCTCCGGAGGCCCCAGTGGTAAAGGAAAGCATTGGCCCAATGATCCTTAAGGCAGGAGTAAACCATCCTGCATATTTTTCATTAGAAAATAATAAAGAGGACATTTCTTTTTTGCCGGATCCTAAAATACTATCATGTAAAAAGTAAGCAATAAATGCAACGACCAAGGCACAAGACAGAATGTATAATAATTCAGAACCATTGGTTTTAAATCCGGCTTTCCATTTTAAAACTTTTAAAATGAGGGTACTCATCATGGCGCCTAAAAGGCCGGCAATACCCGCCACCAAAATGACACCTAAAAAAATATAAGGAGAAAGATTACTTACATCAGGAAACCCTAAATAGAGATAAGGACCTAATATCCCTTGCGCTGTCAACCCTGCAATAATAACAGCGGAAAGAATAGCAATTTTGAAATAACTAATATGCGTTTTAGTTAATTCTTCCACCGCAAATACAATTCCGCCCAGCGGTGTATTAAACGCTGCGGCCAGGCCGGCTGCCGCACCGGTCATGATCATATTTCGCTTTGATATTTTAGGAAAAGACTTTGGCATTAATTGGTTCACCTTTCTAAAAATGCAACCGGCAATTTGGATGGTGGGTCCTTCCCTACCAATAGCTCCGCCACCTACAATCATCAAAAGGCTAGAGATAATTTTTACAACCAACACTTTAATGCTAAGGAGTTTATCCACCCGGTGATCGTACTTAGGATTTGCAAATTCTACTGCCGCCATCACTTGTGGAATGCCACTTCCTTTGGCATAGACTGCAAACTTTTTTACCACCCACCAAGCGGCTACAAAACAAACCGGAGTGACAATAAATATGGACCACTTATGCCAATGAAAAAGATAAAATAAAAGCCGTTCTCCCTGACCAAAAAGCTTAGTGTACGCTACGGCCACCAACCCGGTAAGTAAGGAGGCAATCCAAAAAGGAAGTGGCAACAAAATGTTTGTTCTTGCTTTAGCTCCGCCCTCTCTCAATCTATCTTTTAATGAACTTTCCACTGCCTGTTCTTTTGTAATTTATTCACAATTCATTTCTTTATAAGTCTGCAAACTTACTGAGCATTTCACACCTATGAAGGATGCAGTTGATTAGTTGTTTACCATAAAACAAAATTATTTTATAATAAAATAGAGGATATTTTATATGATCTCTATATAAAAAAGTAAATGACTTAGGCAATCGGTACCTTATTACCCAAATAAAAAACCCTGCATTTGCAGGGTTTAGATTTACTTTATTTAAAATCCTTTCGTTGTTTCTCCCTTTATATCTACCTCAGTTACTTTGCCGTATTTGGAGGCAATTTTTCTTATATCATCACCCTTACCTACCATTATAAATTGCAACTTATCCATTGGGAAATATTTAGCAATAATAGTTTTTGCTTTTTCCACTGTAAGGCCATCAACATTGCTTTGAAAATTATTAATAAACGACTCATCAAACCCATACCAAAACATTTGCGTAAGCAAACCAGCTAATTGCCCGGCGGTTTCGTAGCGCGGAGGAAACTGCCCTTTGACATAATTTTTAGCGGAGGTAAGTGTTTGTTCTTCTATGCCGGAAGTATGCAACCGGTGTAAAACTTCTAAAGATTTATCAATGGCTGCCTCTGTGTTTTTGGTAGCGGTAAAAGTGGAGATGCGAAAATTACCCGCATTTTTCAACCGGCTAAAACCACTGCTTGCGCCATAAGTAAGACCTGTGTTTACCCTCAATTCATTGTTCAACCAGGAGGTAAAGCGACCGCCAAATACGGTATTCACCACTTCCATAGCTACATAATCTGGATTGCTACGTGGCACACCGGGGCCACCTATATAAAAGGTAGTTTCCCTTGCATCACCTTTATTTACCAACACCACTTTTGCTTCGCTAATAGATGGTATTGGTTTGCTTGCTACATTGGCCGGGGGCGTGCCTTTGGCCCACGTACCAAACAGGTTTGCCAGTTTTGCCTGCATTTCTTTAGTATTAAAATCACCAACAACGGCAATAGCCGATCCATTTGGAATATAATTAGACTTATAAAAGTTTTGCGCATCGGCAGCGGTTAACTTGCTTACCGTGGCCATCCTTCCATTTAAGGGATTGGCATATACATGATTGCCATAAGTAGCCGCATCAAAGTAATCACTAATCACTGAGCGGGGGCTTTCTTTAGCCTGCTCCAGTTGAGACAATAATAATTTTTTTTCCTTTTCAAATTCAACTGCATTAAAGGAGGGAGTTAGCAATATCTCCTTTATCAAATTAAAAACTTTGTCTTTGTCTTTGGTGGCAAATTTGGCACTCAAACCGGCTGATTCTTTAGATGCATAGGTAGAAACCGTTGCGCCAATAAAATCCAGTTCTTCCTCCAGTTCGGATTTAGTTTTGTTTTTGGTTCCCAACATCAGCGCAGAAGCCGTCATTGTAGCAAGGCCTGATTTAGAAGCATCATCATAGATAGCGCCTGCAGGAAAAATAGCTGAAACAGTGATCATCGGCACTTCATGCTGCTCCATTACATAAACGGTAAGGCCATTTTTTAAAACTGTTTTTTGGTAAGAAGGAAGTTTGAATGCCGCAGGGGAAGCCTGGCCATTAGCAGCCATGGCAAATAATATTAGAAGAAAACTATAATAGAATTTTTTTATTTGTTTCATGATGTTAATCCTCCACGTTTGTTTTTAAAATACCTACTGTGCGGTTGCTTTTTTTCAAGTATTCATTGGCTACCCTTTTTATGTCCGCTGCAGTTACTTTGTTGTACGCTTCAGGAGCATCAAACATTTTGTGGTAATCGCCAAAGAACACTTCATAATTTCCAAGGTTGTTTGATTTGCCGTTGATGGTTTCTACCTGATTATAAAATTCAATCAGTTTTTGATTTTTTACTTTTTGCAATTCATTATCTGTAATGCCATCTTTTTTTATTTTTTCTAATTCGAGGTAAATCGCCTTTTCCACGTCTTCCGTTTCTTTTCCTTTGTTGGTCACGGCAAATATTTGAAAAAGCGAAGGTGAGAACGATGGACCAAATGACGTAAATACAGAAGACGCTACTTGCTTTTTATCAACCAACGCAGCATACAACCTTGATGAATTGCCATTACTTAAAATAGAACTTAAAATATCTAAAGCATAAAAATCAGGATTTTTTGCCGCCGGTACATGGTACCCTATTCCTACGTAAGGGTTAGCCACTTCCTTTTGCACCGTTACTCTTTTTTCACCTGTTTGTGGCGCTTCCACCAAGTGGACAGGCTTTGGCTCCGGTTGTGCCGGTATGGGTTCCATGTATTTTTGTGCCAGCGCTTTTACCTGTTCGGTTTTTACATTTCCGGAAATAACTACCACGCAATTATTGGGAGCATAATAAGTTTTGAAATATAATTCCAGATCTTCCTTTGTCCAGTTCTTAATATCTTCTTCGTACCCAATAACCGGCCAGTGGTAAGGACCTTCCTGAAAAGCCGCTGCCTGCACACTTTCCATCAGCAAGCGCCAGGGAGAATTTTCCAATCCAGTGCTTCGTTCTGACAATACAACGCCTCTTTCACTTTCCACCATTTTTGGATCAATACTAAGACTGGCTATCCGGTCTGCTTCAAGATCAAATATTACCTCCAAGGCCGATGAGGGAAACCAATCTGTGTAAACAGTTACATCTTCAGTAGTGTACGCATTGTTAGAACCTCCATTGTATTCCATTACGTTGTCAAACATTTTAGGTCCGTACTTTTTAGCTCCATTAAACATCATATGCTCAAAAAAATGCGACAATCCGGTGATACCAGGATGTTCATTTCTAGAACCTACTTTGTAAAAAAAATACATGTTGGCATTGGGTATTGAGTTGTCTTCAAGTACCAGAAACTTCATCCCGTTTTTTAATGTAAACGTTTTTACATCATCTGACTTTATCTGGGCAAAAAGTGTAACAGTGAATAAAAGACCTGCAAGGAGAAAAATTTTCTTCATAAAGCTTACCAATTATTGGGGGAAAGTTATTGAATTATCCCCTGTTCCAATTTAAAAAAAACCATAAAAAAAAGGCTTACTAAAAGCCTTTTAATTTAAATAAAAATAACCGTGGTAATCGGATCAATTTCCATAGAGGTTAAGAAAGTAACTGTTCTTTCGAACGCTTAAATGAGGTGTAGAAGCTTTTTAACATGGATTCACAAACTACGGGTGGTACACCAGTCAACACAAAGGAAGCTAAATAAGCCATTCCTGATGTTACCGTTTCATTTATATAAGGTCTTTTAAATTTTTTAAATTCTGTGGTTAGTGTTTTCATCTTTTATCATTTTCACTCTTTTATATCTATTAAAATAATATGCCAAAAAAAGGCTAACCTTCTTTTCTCTAAAAATAATAGCTCAACATAAAATATAGGTTGCCAATTTTAAAAACTCGGGAAAGAAAACCACATTTTTGATTTTGAATGTGGGTTCGAAAGAGAAAGCGGGTAATTTTAGCCCGTGTCTTTTTTAAAAAATTCAGATAGTACGCTCCCGGATGAAGAATTGGTTTCTTTATATAAAGAGAAAGGCGATTTGGCCCACCTTGGTTCCCTATACCAGCGGTATATGGACCTTGTATATGGCGTGTGCCTAAAATACTTAAAAGACACGGAACTGGCAAAGGACAGCACTCTTTCCATTTTTGAAGAACTTGTGGACAAATTACAAAAGCATTCCGTTTTAAATTTTAAAGGCTGGTTGTACCAATTGTCCAAAAATCATTGCCTGATGCAACTTCGGGCGCAAAAAAAGTTTTCTAAATCAAGCATGGAAGTTTCCGTTATGCAAAATGAAGATGAATCGCATCTGAATGGAGTATTGGAAAAAGAAGAAAATTTTAAACTTTTGGACCTTTGTCTTTCTCAGCTGGTGCAGGAGCAGCGGCAGGTCCTTGAACTATTTTATTTACAACAAAAATGTTACAATGATATTACAGAAGAAACGGGATTAGAATGGAAAAAAGTACGCAGTTTTATACAAAATGGCCGTAGAAATTTGAAGATATGCATGGATAAAGAATCTTTGAAAACAGCCACGGTAAAATGATTCAGAAAAACGAACATACCTACAAGGCTTTGGACATAGACCGCTACCATAGTGGAGAGATGACTGCTGCAGAAAGGCACGCTTTAGAAAAAGCAGCACTCGAAGACCCTTTTCTTTCAGATGCGCTGGAAGGATATGCTGTTGCACAAAATCCTGTTGCAGATAGGGAAGCATTACATATCCGTTTACTCAATAGATTAAGTAGAAAGAAATCGCATCAAACTCAGATCATACCATTATTCAATAAACCATTTTTAAAAGTAGCTGCGCTATTATTGATTATGGCCTCCTTGGGTTTAATAATTTACCAAATAAGCGGAGTAAAAACGAATGAGCTCGCAACGAACAAGGAAGTGAAAACTGTTGATCAAAGAGGCAAGGACAGCGCAGGGACAAAAGAAAGTGATGAAAAAAAGGACGGTTCCTCTTCGGAGCCTCAAGTAACAAATAAAAAAGAAGTTGCTTTGAATAACCCCAAAACAACTAAGGAAATAAAAACGGCAACTAATAAAAAGGATGTAGGTTTTAAAAAAGAAGCGCCTGTCACTGATATATCAGCAATGACGGCAATGGTAGCGGATACGAGTCAAAATTTAAATGCGACCACTGCGAAAAAAGAGGAACCAATGATGACCCGCCGGATGGCGAAGGCTGATGTAAGTGCATCCTACATGATGCATGGAAAAATTGTGGACGAAGAAAATATGGGCCTCTCTAATACCACAATTACCAGCAAAAAAACAAAGCAAAAATGGGTAACTGATGCTGATGGTAATTTTTCGTTTTTATCTCTTGATTCCTCTATACACATTATCTTAAATAGACCGGGATTTCCTGCGACAGAGGCCAAGATTTCTTATTCAAAAAATAATTTAATTACTATAAAAACCACTGGTGATATTTTGAAAGAGGCAGGACTGCCTTCCAAAAAAGACTCCTCCTCTTTTTTGAAAACAAGAATCAAGGTTGAAGGAACTGAACCCATTGACGGGTGGTCATTATTGGAAAAAAGAATAGTTCAAAATTTAAAAACAGCTAAAGAATTAAATATAAAAGGGGAACCAGGTGACGTTCATTTATCTTTTGTAGTAGATGCAAATGGTTCAGCCAAAGAAA
>JBDSBL010000197.1:0-6937 GCA_039921625.1 Chitinophagaceae bacterium | reverse complement strand
AGGGTTTTAACTTGCAACAATAATTGGGATTTTCATATAGAGGCAACAACTCTTTTAGTGCCAACCTTACCTTCAAAGCTTAATGAAGTAAATGGGTATGAATGTGGCCTTATAAAAAAATATCTTTATCATGATACCGATAAAAAAGTTACACCCAAACGGATTTATATATCTCGAAAAAAAGCTGGAACCCGAACTGTTGTAAATGACGGTGAGGTATTGCAGTTTTTACAAAATTTTGGTTTTGAAGAAATTGTGTTAGAAACAAAAACAGTGGGAGAACAAATAGCCTTATTCTCCAATGCTGAAATGATAGCCGGGCCACATGGCAGTGCTTTTATGAATATCGTTTTTTGTAGAAAAGAGGCCATTCTGCTTGATATAATTCCCGATTCAAATATTGTGTCTTGCTTTTACAACCTTGCAGCACAGTGCGGTGTTCATTACTTTGGGTTTATTGATAAAAGCAAAAAGGTTAACTCATCAAAAAAAAATGACAATGTGGAGGTAAATATGGTGTCATTTTCTCGTTTTTTCCAATCAATTCTTGCTGTATGATTGCTATTATAAATTATGGATTAGGAAATCTTTCCTCTATCCAAAACATGTTTAAACGGATAGGTGTTGATGCAGTCATCACCAAAGATCCTGCGGAAATTAAATCGGCTGATAAATTATTGTTACCTGGAGTAGGTCATTTTAAAAAAGGAATGGAAAACTTACATGCCAGCGGATTGAAAGAACTTTTAGACGATTTAGTTTTGGCGGAAAAGAAACCCATTTTAGGAATATGCCTTGGAGCTCAATTAATGACGAAGCATAGTGAGGAAGGTGATATAAAAGGTTTGGGTTGGGTAGATGGCAACACAGTAAAGTTTGATTCAAACAATACCAATGGCTTAAAGGTGCCGCACATGGGTTGGTCCGAAATAAATGTGGTAAACCAAAACAGCCTTTTGGAAAATCTGCCAAATGAACCAAGGTTTTATTTTGTGCACACTTTCCACTTTTTGTTTGAAGCAAAAGATGAGGTAAGTGCTACATCAACTTACGGGTACGAATTTGCCTGTTCGTTCAAAAAAGAGAATATATATGGTACCCAATTTCACCCGGAAAAGAGCCATAAGTTCGGGATGAAAATTTTAGAAAATTTCAATAAGTTATAAACGATGGGGCGTGCACGAATTATTCCGGTATTGCTGCTGAATAAAGGTGGTTTGTATAAAACAGTCAACTTTAAGAATCCTAAATATGTAGGTGATCCAATCAATGCCGTAAAGATTTTTAATGAAAAGGAAGCTGATGAACTTTTATTATTAGATTATACGGCTTCAGTGGAAAAGCGTGGACCCGACTACGAGAAGATTGCCGAAATTGCCAGTGAAGCGTTTATGCCAATGGCTTATGGTGGAGGTATCAGAAACCTAGATGATGCTAAAAAGATTTTTGATTCAGGATTTGAAAAAATTGTTCTTAACTCTATTTTGTTTCAGGATATAACGTTGATAACGCAAATTGGAGATATTTATGGGGCTCAGGCTGTTGTGGGTTGTATTGATGTAAAGAAAAATCTTTTTGGAAAATACAAAGTTTATTCATTTTCCGGAACCAAAAATATGAACCAGGATCCATTGACCTGGGCAAAGCATTTAGAAGCCAATGGGGTGGGTGAACTTATAATAAATAGTATAGATAAAGACGGAACCTGGGATGGATATCCTTTGGATATAATAAGCAGCATTGCACATTCTGTACATATTCCGCTTATAGCCTGCGGTGGAGCAGGTTCTATTGATGACTTTAGCAAAGCAATTGCGGCAGGAGCTTCAGCAGTTGCGGCCGGAAGTATGTTTGTATATCAGAAAAAAGGGATGGGGGTATTAATAAGTTTTCCATCTTCCTTAAAGTTAGCATCCAGAAAAAATAATTAACCATTTGGTTAACTTTTCCCCAAAGGATATTAAATAAAAATTTTTTTATATACTTTACCGCCTTTATTTAAAAGAGCCACCTTTACCAAAATTAAATAAAGCATTTACGTGAAGATACTTGGGATTTACGATGGTCATACAGCCACTGCAGCATTACTTGAAAACGGTAAAATACTTTCCGTTATTTCTGAAGAAAGACTCAACCGTGAAAAAGAATGGTTAGGGTTTCCGCAACAATCAATTGAGAAGGTATTATCCATGAATAATACGTCAGTCAGTGAACTTGATCAGATTGTAGTTTGCGGCAAACTTGGTTCTACTACGTACAAGGATTTCATGAACCAGAACTTCAATATTATGATGACGGGTTTCAACGTTTTTAAAGCCGTTGCCCCAAAATCAGTAATGAAAGGAAAGTGGTGGCCGGAAGCTGTTGTTAGCACAGCCTCCAGGTTTAGAAAGAAAACAGATATCTATAATTATTTTGATAACCTGGGGTATGACCGTTCAAAAATCATTTTTGTTGACCATCATACGTGTCATGCCTACACTACGTTTACTAATACCTGGGGTCAAAAAGATGATATGCTTATCCTTACTTTGGATGCAGCGGGCGATGGTTATTGTGGCAGTGTGAATGTGGTGAAAAATGGAGAATTTAAAACAATAGAACGCATTAACCTGTACAACTCTCTTGGCTTGCTTTACAGCAGACTTACGCAATATCTCGGGATGAAGCCATTAAGCCACGAGTATAAAGTGATGGGCCTTGCAGCATACACAAAGGAGGAAGACAGTCAAAAAATATTCGAGATTTTCAATACCAAATTCATGCGGATCAATCCAAACAATCCGCTGCAATTAGAGAATCTTTCTGGTGCTGTGAATTGGGATTACCTCGATAAATTTGATAAATATTTTAAAAACACAAGGTTTGATCACCTGGCCGGTGGTGGTCAAAAATTAGTTGAAGAACTTATTGTTCAGTGGATATCAAATGCCATTCAGGCTACCGGTATTAAAAATGTATTCTGCTCCGGTGGCGTTTTTATGAACGTAAAAGCCAACATGCGAACCATATATAAAAACATTACAGACCGTTTCTTTGTGTTCCCGTCTTGTGGCGATGAATCCAATGCAATAGGTGCCTGTAACTATGGTTATGAAAAACTTTGTAAAGAGCAAAACATTGAATTTCATCCACACAAGTTGGAGGAGTATTATTTTGGAAATGAATTTACAGAAGAAGAAATAGAAGCAGCCATTGAGAAAAATAAAGGGTCTATAAAAGCGGTCCGGGTAGATGATGTAAATAAGTTGGTTGCTTCCATCCTTGCCAGTGGAGAAATAGTAGCCAGGTGCTCTGGCAAGATGGAGTTTGGCGCACGGGCGTTGGGAAACAGAAGCATCCTTGGCCATCCAAATAAAATAGGAGTAACCAGGGAGATAAATGACGCTATTAAACAAAGGGATTTTTGGATGCCATTTGCTTGCTCCATATTAGATAAATATGAAGATGATTACTTAATTAATCCTACAAAGGTTCCATCCAATTATATGATCTTGTCCTTTATGGGAACTCAAAAAGCACATGACCATTTGATCAATGGAATGCACCAATATGATCTTACAGTACGGCCCCAAGTAGTGAAGCGGGAACACAATCCTGACTATTATGAAGTGATTGAAAACTTCCATGAACTGACGGGCATTGGTGGAATATTAAATACATCGTTTAACATCCATGGTGAACCTATAGTATACACACCGGAAGATGCAATAAGCACCTTATTAAGATCAGGACTCAAAAATTTGGTAATGGGCCATTACCACGTAACCAAATTAGAAAATCCAAAAACGGAAGAAAATAAACGTAACAAAGTGCTTAACAAGGCAAATTCTATTTCTGTATAAAGCCGTGAAGCAATGCCTGAATTGTAGAATTTTATTTTTCAATCCTATTCAGGTTTCATCAAAATAATTTTAACGCATGAATAAAAGTAGTATTCGTTTTGCCATTATTGGCTGCGGTCGCATAGCCCAACGGCATGCAGAGCATATTGATAATAATGGAATATTAGTAGCGGTATGTGATATAGATAAAGAGAAAGCTGATGCTTTAGCTGCCAGGTACAATGCAACACCATATTATTCTATAAAGGAATTATTGGCTGCGGAAAAGGAGTTGGATGTGGTGTCTATTTGCTCACCAAATGGTTGGCATGCGCGGCATTCTATCATGGCTTTAAAAAGCGGATTTCATGTGCTGTGCGAAAAGCCAATGGCTATCAGCGTAACGGATTGCGGTGAAATGATCAACGCAGCCGAAAAAGCGAACAAGCGTTTATTTGCTATTAAGCAAAATCGTTTTAACCCTCCAGTGGTAGCAGTAAAGGAAGCTATTGAAGAAGGAAAACTTGGTAGGATTTTTAGCATACAATTAAGTTGCTTTTGGAACCGAAATGCGGATTATTATGCAAACTCATGGAAGGGAACAAAAGAATTGGATGGAGGTACTTTGTACACCCAATTCTCGCACTTTATTGACCTGCTATACTGGATGATTGGCGACATAAAAAATGTACAGGCTTATACTTCCAATTTTGCCCATGAGGACATCATTGAATTTGAAGACACAGGTGTTATTATAGTAGAATTCAAGAATGGAGCATTAGGAACAATCAATTATACAGTGAACAGTTATCAAAAAAATATGGAAGGTTCGCTGACTATTTTTGGTGAAAAAGGAACTGTAAAAATTGGCGGACAGTATTTAAATGAATTAGAATACCAAAACATAGAAGGTTTTAAAATAGAAAACCTGCCGGAAGGTGGCACGGCAAACAACTACGGCACGTATCAGGGTTCTATGAGTAACCATGATAAAGTGTACGAAAATTTGGTGGCAGTACTTACCAACAATGCCAGCATTTCTACCAATGCTTTTGAAGCTTTGAAGACAGTGGAGATTATTGAAAAAATATATGATAAAGCGAAAGTGCTTCAATCGAAATCTATACTTACCGAGCTGTAAAACTTTATAACGTTTTGCCTGAGGTAACTTTTTTTTATTTATAAAAGCCTTCGGCTACTTATCATTCATACATGAACGATCCTATCTTAATTAATTCACAAATCAAGGACACTATATTTGGCCTAGAGGTGAAAGTAGTTCAGCCCGTTAATATTTATGGCGCCTCTATTGGTGATAGTTGTTTTATCGGACCCTTTGTTGAAATTCAAAAGGACGTATTTATTGGTAACCGTACCAAGGTACAATCCCACACATTTATTTGCGAACTAGTTACTATTGGTGATGATTGTTTCATTGCCCATGGGGTAATGTTTATTAATGATTTATTTGCCAAAGGTGGCCCTGCTCGTGGTGATAAAAGCCTTTGGAAAAAAACAGTGATTGGCAATAATGTTTCCATTGGATCTAACGCCACCATTTTACCGGTATCTATCTGTGATGGTGCCGTGATAGCTGCCGGAGCGGTTGTTACAAAAAATATAATTCAGCCAGGCATATATGCCGGCAACCCTGCAAGAAAACTAAGAGACCTTTAATATGAACGTACCATTTGTTGATTTAAAATCGCAATACGCCAGCATCAAAGAAAATATTGACGAGGCTATAAAATCTGTAATTGAAGAAACTGCTTTTATTGGCGGCAAATATGTAAAATCTTTTGAAAAAGCATTTGCCCAGTTATATGGTGTGAAACATGTAATCAGTTGTGCCAACGGCACCGATTCATTGTATATCATCTTAAAAATGTTAGGCATAAAGTCTGGCGATGAGGTAATTACAGTAGCCAATAGTTGGATATCCAGCGCAGAAACAATTGGGCAAACCGGTGCCACCCCTGTGTTTGTAGATGTGCATCCTGAGTATTACAGCATTGATGACGAATTGATAGAAAAAGCAATTACCAGCAATACAAAAGCAATCGTACTAGTGCATCTTCAAGGCCAAGCATGCGATTTGGACAAGATCGAAAATCTTTGTAAAAAACATAACCTTTTTTTGATTGAAGATTGTGCCCAGTCTCACTTTTCTGAGTATAAAGCCAGAAGGGCTGGCACTGTAGGTATTGCCGGTAGTTTTAGTTTTTACCCGGGCAAAAATCTTGGGGCTTACGGAGATGCTGGATGTATTATCACCAACGACGATGCCCTTGCCGATCGGTTTCGCATGTATGCCAACCATGGTGCCCTTGTAAAACATCAGCATCAAATAGAAGGAATTAATAGTAGGATGGATGGCATGCAGGCAGCCATTCTATCTGCAAAACTTCCTTACATTTTAAAATGGACCGAGCAACGCATTCTTAATGCAGCCTTGTATGACAAACACCTGGAAGGAATTGACCAAATAGTAAAACCTAAAGTGCGTCCTGATAGTAAGCATACTTTTCATTTGTATGTGGTGCGAGCGCAAAAAAGAGATGAGCTAATGGCCTACCTTAAAGAAGCTGGAATTGAGACAGCTATTCATTATCCTACTGCATTGCCCAACCTGAAAGCATACGCCCATTTAAATTATACATCAAAAGAAATTCCCGTAGCAACAGCGCTTCAAAATGAGATACTATCCTTACCGCTATATCCAGAGTTGGATGAAGAAAAAATAAAGCATGTGGCAGACACAGTTCGTTCCTTCTATAAAAGTTAGATGATCCAATTAAAAGATAAAGTTATTGTGATAGTGGCACAGGAAGACTGGGGTGAAATGTTTGTGTCAAAGCATCATTATGCTTTAGAGCTGGCGCGGCTCGGTAACTTGGTCTATTACGTAAATGGACCCGATCAAAGAAGTTCTTTAACACCAGGTGAAGTAAAAATAGAACCATCAGAAATTCATCCCTGTTTATTTTTAGTCACTCATCGTTTCTTTTATCCCTACATTATTAAATTTCATGCAACAGCATTGCACGAAAAGCTGGTAAGGATCCACATTAAAAATATTTTTAGAAAAATAAAAAGAAAGGTGGACGTCGTTT
>JBDSBL010000196.1:0-18011 GCA_039921625.1 Chitinophagaceae bacterium | reverse complement strand
CCGAAATGGGTAAAAGGGCAAAAGCCATTTTCCTTTTTTAAAAAAAACTTTTCAGTATTATTTTATAGATCATTCCTCCAATCTACCTGCAATTAAACCTTCTCTTTTTTGCAGCAATGCTTCCATTTGAAAAATTTTTTGCTTAATTAGTTTCTGCGCACTGAAAGCGATGAAATGCGGCTCATCTTTTACAAATTGAATAGATAAAAAAGGAGCATTGGTAAGATGCTTTTTAGCAAAGGAAGCATTGGTGGTATCAATTAATTCATCTTTTTCTCCTTGCACATACATTACCGGAATGCGGATATTTTTCCAATAGGGAACCATTTTAGTTAATTCCTCCTCGTGGGATAATTTTTCTGCATTTGCTGATTGAATCATGCGGGGAATAAACCAATTGATAGCTGGATTGGCCGCAGCATAAGACAATGTATAAATGGTTTCCTCGCCTGGCGCAACGGACGGTGCTACCAGCACTAAGCCATCT
The DNA here is from genome assembly GCA_039921625.1 of Chitinophagaceae bacterium. GTDB lineage: Bacteria > Bacteroidota > Bacteroidia > Chitinophagales > Chitinophagaceae > Flavisolibacter. Next base: position 17,524 of record JBDSBL010000196.1, on the reverse strand, counting down.
ACTAGAGAAGGAAAATCCATTACCAACCGGCATGCAACAGAAGTTCCATATGACCCGGCCATAATAATAACAGGACGTCTTGCCTTTTGCAATTGAGATAATAAGGGTTCTATCATTGCAGCTTGCTTTTGGATAGAAGTTTCCGGCCTCCCAAGCCCTGAATAACCGTACCCTGGCCGGTCTACTGCCAACATTTTGAAGTGGTGCAAAAAGGCAGTGTCTTTATAATAATCTGTGTAAATGCTCAATGAAGCTGGCGAACCATGGATAAAAAGTAAGGTGGGCAAGCTATCATTGCCCATAGAAACATAGCGCATCCGGCGGCCATCTGCTTCGTAATAATGCACCGCACCCGGGATGTTGTTTTTTTTGAAAAAAGTAAAAAGTTCTTTATCGCTTAAACGGTATTGCACGAACTGGTCAACTACCAGGCAAAAAATGATAAAGGATACTAATAGACCACCCAAAATTTTAACCAACAATAGGGGTAAAGGACTCCTTTTCTTTTGTGTTTTCATATTATTATGTACGGTAAGGATTGAAGGTTAGTTTACAATGTAAGTACCCTACATTTTACATCAAAGCAATCCTTAATAAAATTTTAAGCTGATCACAATTACAATAAGTTATGTACGCTGGATGGGTTCTTTATTCATGTCTCCTATCACTCTTTCTTCCAATTTATTAGTTTCTTCTTCGGGATGTTCTATGCGGTGTTGCACACTTTTCTTACTGAAAATTCGGTACAATTGAATGAGTGCCGTGACGGCAAAAATGCTACCGATCACCCAGCTTAAAATGTTCTGGTTATTGTCTATTTTATCGCCAATTAAAGTGCCACCAAATATGAAAACACAATTCCCTAATAAGGTTCCCAACCCTATGCCTATAATGTAACTATTGTAGTGACTATTTTTTGGCAATAAAATTTTCTTTGTAAATAATACGGTGCTCCACCCAAACCAAAATGGAATCTGTATTGGATTTACAGCACTCATCACAAATCCTAATAGGTATTTATTTAAATTGGAACTAAGAATCACATTTTTATGTACGGTAGGTTGCATAGCTGCATAAAAACTGGATACGGCCAGTGCAACCACTATGGCAAGCGTAACCCATTCTAATATGCGAAACAGGCGTTGTTGTTTGCGCACCCAATCCATAGCAATTAAGGATAGGCGCACATAAATAACTTCCGCTGTTAAAGAACCAAGAGAGAATAATAAGGCCTGCTTAAAACCATCGGATATAGAAATTTGCATGGCCGCAATATTAAGCGTGCCCAAGGGTAAAGAACCCAAAAAAGAAATCAATAATCCCGTAAAAAAAATATGGACAATCTTAGGCATCCTGTAATTTCTGTTTAGCAAATATATAGTGAGTCCAAGAAGGCTATACTAAAATTTCCGAATCATATTTCTCCAGTAACTCAAGGTGTTTGGTTGATTGTTTGAGAAAGGCAGCACCTTTTTTATAAGGCCAATAATCAACTCCCTGGCTGTGGTTGTACTGCGCTATTTTAGCCAGCACTTTCCAGTGATGCAGAAAAACTTTTTGTGCCTGAAACAGTGTAAAGCCGCGATGATAAACATGATTGGGCTCAGCACCACTACCGTTGAATTCCAGTATAAAAAAGTTTTTTCTCTTTTTCAAATCATCCAGGCTGGTACATTTTAGATCATATCGTCCATAATAAAATTGGCCCCGGTGGCTTAGGTCATCAAAGAGCTTAAGTAAGGGTTCATCTATATGTTGTTCCAGATTTACAAACCGGGCACCGCGATTTAAATTAGCGGCATAAGTGAGTAAATATTTTTCCCCAGAAGGAACAATTTGATCCAGGTTTCCGGCATGTTTTGTTCGCATTTCATCCATCCGGTACCTTGCCTTTGGATGGGCAGTGATCAGTTGCAACAAGCTGCTTTCACCATCGCCCGTTACCTCCATCAATTCCTTTTGTATCAAACCGGAGATCACTCCTTTTTTTTGGTAGGGCAACCGATAATAAAAAACACTAAGCTCCATCGGGTATTGAATGAGGTCCTGCACAATGTATTCTATTGGCATTTGTTGGTGGTATTGCAAAAGCTGTTCTCTATTATCTATTTTCCTAAATAATAATCCCTTCATTCCCACATCAGGTTTGACACAGAAAGGATATTCAAAATTATTTTGGGCTACTTTATGAAGCAGGCTTTCAGTAGAATCTTTAGGTGAAATATAAATCGTTTTTGGAAAACTTCCTTCCGGCAATAGGTCATACATTTCCTTTTTTCCTTCTCCTTCAAAACCACCAAAAGTCAAGGTGGGATTAGAAGCGCTAAAAAACCAGGCAGAGCGTGACTGTAGGCAATGCCACAACCAAACCGGCGTTATAAAAAGATAGCGCAGCTTAAAGGGCCAAAGCTCCCAATTTCCTATTTTTTCTAAAAATTGTTTCATGCCGGTGGGCAAAAGTAAAAACAGAAAAATTGTCGAAAGAATTAAAATGTTTTTATAAGGCCTATCTGTGTGGCAAGCATTATTTTTGAACTACATAATTTTATTTCATGCAGGTACGTACGATGGCTGAATTCGTGGCAAGTGGAGAAAGTCCGGAAATTTTATTTTGGGTAGGTTGCGCCGGAAGTTTTGATCAGCGGGCACAAAAAATAACCAAAGCATTTGCCACCATATTAAATAAAGTTGGAATCAACTATGCCATATTGGGCAAAGAAGAAATGTGCACCGGCGACCCCGCACGCCGGGCAGGAAACGAATTTCTTTTTCAGATGATGGCGTACCAAAACATTCAAGTACTAAACAATTACGGGATAAAAAAAATAGTAACAACCTGCCCTCATTGCTTTAATATTTTTAAAAATGAATACCCTGAATTGGGTGGCACTTTTGAGGTGGTGCACCACACTGTTTTTTTGCAGGGGTTGATAGATGAAGGAAAAATAAAACTTAAAGACGGTGATACGTTTAAAGGTAAAAAAATCACTTATCACGACAGTTGTTACCTCGGCCGTGCCAATGGAATTTATGAAGCACCCCGAAAAGTATTGGAAGCATTGGATGCAGAACTTGTGGAAATGAAGCGTTGCGGAAAAAATGGATTTTGCTGTGGTGCCGGTGGTGCTCAAATGTGGAAAGAAGAAGAACCCGGTAATAAAAGAGTGAATTGGGAGCGGGCCGATGAAGCCATCAGCACAGGATCATCTATAATTGCTGCAGCTTGCCCTTATTGCAATACCATGCTGACGGATGGAGTAAAAGGTGCGGAAAAAGAAGACAACGTACAAGTAATGGATGTGGCAGAATTGGTAGCCGCCAGTATGGAATAACATTGATTAAACGGATAAACAACTCTCATTACTCTAACCGTCAATAATACTTTTCCTTATCTCTGCCTTTGGTGATTTATTTTTGCAGTATGACCCTCGAATACAAACACCTGTTACCTCAAAGTTTTTCGCCGCAAAGCAAGGTATGGATCTACCAAAGCAGCCGGTTGCTTTCCTTATCAGAAGCCCTTGCAGCTGAGGAAGAAATAAATATTTTTTGTGAAAAATGGATGTCTCATGGTGCTAAAGTAGCGGCCTTTGGAAATCTATTTTTTGGGCAGTTCGTCGTGCTGTTGTCAGATGAAAGTTCCGTGCAGGTGGGCGGCTGCAGTACCGATAGTTCTGTACGATTTGTAAAAGAGTTAGGCAAGAAATTTAATGTTGATTTCTTTGACCGGACCATGCTTGCCTTTATACTAAAAGATAAAATTCAATTGTTACCATTAAACCAATTGACCTACGCTTTTGAAAATAATTTTATAGACGAGGAAACTCTTTATTTCAATAACCTCGTGCAAAATAAAGCACAATTAGAATCAAGTTGGATAGTGCCATTAAAAGAATCCTGGCTAGCCCAACGCCTAAAAAAATCCTCTATTTAGGCACCTTCTTTTGTTGCTGCATCTCTATTGCTTTCTGCATTACCTTTTGCGAAGCAGCTGTTTTTTTAGAAGTTGATTTTGTAAAATTATAACTTAACGAAAGTCGATAATTGCGTGTTTCTGTTGTGCTGAAATACTCTGTAGAAAAGTTCGTTCCGTAGGTGAAGGTCCGGTTTTCCTGCTGGCGCAACGGGTCAATAATGTTAAGGGTTGCCGTTACCTTTTTCTTCATCATTTTAGCTTGCAAGCCCAGGTTCATACTTACACTACTTTTTACTGAGCCTTGCGGATTAGCAAAACGATTGTACGTAAAACTTCCGGTTGCATTGTATAATTCCTTTAATGTATAATTGGTGTTTAGGTTAGATGTAAACGAACCGCCGTCGCGGAACTTGCGTTGTACTTTATCAAATTCACTATACTGGTTGTAGGTATAGCTTCCACTCACATTCAACCTTATTTTTTTGTTTACAGTATAGCCGCTCCACATACTTGTCTGGTATTCTTTTTTGCTGCTGATGTTGAGCCAGGTCGTTTGTGTTTGATCGTTGGATATGCGGGTACGAAGGGCATTGAATATATCTTCTACCAGGTTGTATCCAAAACCAAGATTAGCATAAAAGCTATTTTTAGAATGCCCGAAAACAAGATCAAAATTATGAGACAGCGATGGCCTCAATCCAGGGTTGCCAAAACGAATATTGTACGGATCGGATTCATCCACCGTAGGATTTAATTCTCCTATACCCGGGCGGCGGATGGAGCGGCGATAAGATGCAGAAATGCTTAAAACATCTTTCCATGTTTTGTTGATATTGGCAAAAGGCAATACACTCCAATAACGGTTTTTTGCCGTTGAATCTATTTTAAACAATTCAAAAAGAATGCTGGTTGCTTCGGCTGAAAGGCCTGCTGATGCGCTGAATTCTTTCCCAATATTTGCTTGATCGATCCCCGGTAATTAGTAATGTATTGATGAAACTTAAAATTGTTGCTAAGAGAATAGATCGGCAAAATCTTTCCATCGGACCGCCGCTTGTAGGTTGCTTTTACATCAATATCAGAATTAGATATGGAATAATAGGTGCCGGTAGAAAAGGATGTTTTTTTATTGCCTAAAAGAAGATCATAATTGACCCGAATAGTATGCCCGGTGGACCCGTTTAAGTTTACCTGCTGTTGGGTACTATCTACACCCGTAGGAGTATTATCTGGATAAAAAAATTGCTGGTAAAAGTTCCGGTCATTTTCACTTTTTGACAAATTAGAATTTGCAATGATCCGTAACGTCTCACCCGGCCTTTTCGTTTTTAAAGTATAGCTGAAACTGATATTGGGATTGTAGCTTTGTCCTGCGCTTTGAATGGACCGTTCGCTTCTTCGGTACACTTCTTTCAACCGGTTGCTATTTACATAAGCTGTTTTATTAAAATTTTTAAATCCATTTTGATTGTATTGCAAGGCTACATTGATGGATTGAAATTTATTAATATCATAATCTACACTTGCCCGAAAATTAGGTCGAACATTTTTATTTTTAGAATTCGAGTTGGTATTAAAATAATTTACTGAATCGGGATAAATATTTTCCCTCAGGGAATATCCTTCACTTTTATATTGGCTGTAGGAGACTCCTGTATTCAGGTTAATTGACAATCCTTTTTTACGGTAATTGAAATTTGCATTCAGGCCGCTCTCTCCTCTTGTTCCTACGTTGAGTGTAACCCGGCCACCCATGCCTACTTTTCCTTTTTTAGTTACAATATTGATTACACCACCTTGTTCATTAGCATACTGTGCCGGAGGGTTGGTCATTACTTCAATCTTTTCAATAGAGCTTCCGGGCAGTGACTCCAATAAATCCTGCAGCTGCTGTTGGTTTAATTCCACTGGTTTGTCGTCAATTAATATTTTAGGCTCTTTACCTTTTACCAGCAGTTTTCCGGATGGATCTTTCGTCACCAGAGGTACATTGGCTAATAAGTCAGAAGCACTGCTGCCGGCGCTTAGTGGAGATTCTCCTGCATTGAATGTTATGTTTCCATCCTTGCTTTGTATCAAAGGTTTTTCTGCATATACAATCACTTCTTCCAATCCGGCATCAGTGGCCCTTGGCCTCATTACCAGGTCGCTCATATTAAAATCGTAACGATCAGCCCTAAAATAGATACTGTCTAAAATTATAGGTTGAAGACCTACATAACTTATACGCAAACGGTGGTATCCAAAAGAGATAGCATTTAGCTCAAAAGCTCCGGATTTATCCGTAGCAGCTGCGGTTATTCTAGCAGTGTCTTCCAGGGAAATAAGTTGCACGGTGGCGCCTTCAAGGGCTTTTCCTTTTTCATTTAATACATTCCCGGCAAGGATACCTAAATCCGTTTTTTGACCACTAACTATTGAAAAAATAAGGAAACTAACTAACGTAAACCAAAGGCGCATAGGCGCAAAGATACTTTTCAAAACAATCAATAAATACTTCCTAAAATCTGCCATCCTGTCATTACAAAGGGGTTTATAATTATCTTTGCCATCAATTTTTTACCTGATGCTTGAAGTTGCTGACAAAGTACATGATGAAATAAGGCAGGGGGAAGCCTTTGCACCGTTTCCTCTCGATTCAAATAAATATGCCCGTAAGTTTTATATAGAAAGCTATGGTTGCCAAATGAATTTTAGCGATAGCGAAATTGTTGCTTCTATTTTGCAAGGCGAAGGTTTTGGTGCTACCCGCAATACTGATGAAGCCGATCTTATATTATTAAATACTTGTTCCATCCGCGAAAAAGCAGAACAAACCGTACGCAAGCGATTAACCGAATTCAAAAAATTAAAGAAAAGAAATCCGGCTCTTTTAGTAGGGGTTTTAGGATGTATGGCCGAGCGTTTAAAAGCAAAATTCTTAGAGGAAGAAAAATTAGTGGACCTGGTCGTTGGTCCGGATGCATACCGCACCTTGCCCCAATTGGTAATGGAAGCAGACGGTGGCCAAAAGGGAATTAATGTTTTATTGAGCCGTGAAGAAACGTATGCAGACATATCACCGGTGCGGCTAAATAGCAATGGCATTACGGCCTTTGTCAGCATCATGAGGGGTTGTAATAATATGTGCTCTTTTTGTGTAGTGCCTTTTACGAGAGGCCGCGAAAGAAGCAGAGATGTTCACAGCATATTGCAGGAATGCAAAGAACTTTACGAAGAAGGATATAAGGAAGTAACCTTATTAGGTCAAAATGTGGACAGTTATTATTGGACACCTATTAATTCATCAGCTTCTATTACTGAGGCAACGGGACAACCGGTAACCTTTGCAATGTTATTAGAAAAGGTAGCCCTCATTGCTCCAGACCTCCGGGTTCGGTTTTCTACTTCTCATCCAAAAGATATTACCGACGAGGTGTTGTTTACCATTGCTACATACGACAACATTTGTAATTACATTCATTTGCCAGTGCAAAGTGGCTCTACGCGAATGTTGCAATTAATGAATCGCAGCTATACTAAAGAATGGTATAAAGCTAAGGTGGCACGCATTAGAGAAATCATCCCGGGATGTGGAATAAGCTCCGACATTATTACTGGCTTTTGCACCGAAACAGAAGAAGACCATTTGGAGACAATAGAGGTAATGCAGTACAGCCAATATGACCTTAGTTATATGTTTTTTTATAGCGAGCGCCCCGGTACTTTAGCGCACCGCCGCTACGTAGATGATATACCACTGGAGGTAAAGAAAAGGCGGCTGGCGGAAATAGTTGCCGTACAAAACAAGCTATCTCAGGATAGTAATAAAAGAGATATTGGCAAAACCTTTTCGGTATTGATTGAAGGCACCTCTAAAAAAAGCGAAGATGAATGGAGGGGAAGAACAAGCCATAATAAAGTAATTGTATTTCCAAAAAAAGGCATGGAGCAAAAAGCGGGAACGTATGCGGATGTTTTCGTTTTTGATTGTACGCAAGCCACCTTGTTGGGAACTATTTTGTAACTACTTTTTCCAGTTTGGGTTTTAATATAATAGGTACAACAGCATCAATTATTAATACGGCAGCAGGAAGGCATCAAAAAATTAAGATTGTAGAAATGGATTTACAAAGTATAAAAAACAGGTTTGGCATTATTGGCAATTCACCGGCACTAAACTACGCTCTGCAGGTGGCAACACAAGTTGCCAATACGGATCTTACTGTTTTAATTTTTGGTGATAGCGGGGTGGGCAAAGAAGCTTTCTCTCATATTATTCATACACTTTCCGCTCGCAAACACAACCCGTTTATTGCTGTAAACTGCGGTGCCATACCGGAAGGCACCATTGACTCTGAATTATTTGGCCACGAGAAAGGATCCTTTACCGGAGCGGCCGATAGCCGAAAAGGTTATTTTGAAACAGTGAATGGCGGAAGCATTTTTTTAGATGAAATTGGTGAAATGCCATTTGGTACGCAGGCCCGTTTGCTACGCGTATTGGAAACAGGAGAATTCATTCGTGTTGGTTCTTCTAAAGTGCAAAAAACGGATGTACGCGTGATAGCAGCTACTAATAAAGACCTTCTTTATTTGGTTGATCAAAACAAGTTTCGGGAAGATCTGTATTACCGCTTAAGCACTGTGCCTATAAGAGTGCCGGCACTGAAAGACCGGAAGGAAGACATTCCTTTATTGTTTCGAAAATTTGCTGCTGATTTTGCTGATAAATATAAAGCGTCACCGGTACAATTGGATGATGAAGCAAGGCAACGGCTGGTAAATTATCCCTGGCCGGGCAACATACGCGAACTAAAAAATATTGCAGAACAAATATCAGTATTGGCCTCGGATAAGTTGATCACAGATAAAGACCTTAATCGTTTTTTGCCTTCGCCTAATGGCCATAATCTTCCGGTGCATGTGCCCTCTGGCAGTGCGGGAGCGCACGAGTTTAGCAGTGAGCGGGAAATTTTATACAAGCTTTTTTTTGATATGAAAAAAGATGTTACTGAATTGAAACGTCTTTTCTTTGAAGTGTTGCAAAACCCTGCGGTAATGACGCAAAATCCGGGGATACTTAATGAACTGAAAGAAATGCAACCTCACCCCGAAGGCGCTCATAGTTTGCCTTCCTTAATGCCTCATGGCGCACAGCCAGTGCAGCCGGTATATATGCCTAATGATATACAGGACCATATAGAAGTGGAGGAAAGCCTCAATATAATGGACAAGGAAAAGGAATTGATCATTAAAGCATTGAAAAAACATAAAGGAAAAAGAAAGGATGCGGCACTTGACCTGGGCATTAGCGAACGAACGCTTTACAGAAAGTTAAAAGAATATAATATTGATGATTAACCACCGTATAAAAACGAAATTGCAGGTGCAGGGTTTGACTTTTTCCCTGCTGCGTATAGTTGCAGGTGTGGAACGGAGCATCGCAACAAAAGCTTAATAGAACTACTAATGCCGGCTACAAAAATCACATTCAGTTTATCTTATTTCTTCCTGCTCCTTTTTTTATTATGTAACCTTAGTAGTTGTAGCGTCTATAAATTTACGGATGCCTCCGTAGACCCAAAATACAAAACGATCAAAATTAATTTGATAGAAAACAGAGCGCCTTATACTAATGTACAATTGAGTCCGACGCTTACTGACCGGCTCCGCCAAAAAATAGTAAATCAAACCAAGCTTTCGCAAACGAATAATGATAATGCAAACCTTGATATAAAGGGTGAAATAAGAGATTACAGTGTAACTACTTCCGGTATCACTTCTTCCGGCAACGGTAATCAACGACAAGCTTCTATAAACCGCCTTACGGTATCGGTTCACATAATCCTGACCGATCAACTGGATCCAGCCAAAGCAACACCTTTAGAATTTGATGTAAGCCGCAGCTTTGATTTCTCTGCCAACCTTTCATTGCAGGCAGCAGAATCGCAGTTGCTCGATGAGATGGTACGGAATTTAACGGATGATATTTTTAATCGTTTATTTTCCAGTTGGTAGTTTGTAACTTGCCGGCATGAGCGGCTATTTCAATAATTTATCGCTACAGCTTTTTCAAAAACCACTGCAAAATTGCACGGTGGCAGAAGTAGAAAGTCTTGCCCGGAATTATCCTTATTTTGCCCCAGCACAATATTTATTTCTAAAGAAACTAGATCCTCAGAGCGAAGAATATGGGCATCAGTTTCAACGCTCCATTCTTTTTTATTCTGATCCATTAGCGTTTGATTTTTTCATACAAAATGAACACTACATCACCGAATTTGAGGTAAGTGATAATGACCCGGAGGTACTGCATCCGGAATTAGAATCGAGGTTACATTATAAACCGGTTGAGGAAGACCCATTCATTGCATCTACAGAAAATAATATATCCAATACAAATTCTTTTGATACACATTTATCAGGAGTCACTGAAGCGAAAACAATTGAATTGGAGCCAACTTCGGAGGAAATAATTTCGCCTGAACCAGTTACACCAACGCAGGAAAATTCTGTAGCGGAAACAACCCCAGAATTAACCTTTGAACCTTTTCACACCGTTGATTATTTTGCCTCTCAGGGCATTAAATTATCCCAGGAAGAAGCAACTAATGACCGCGTAGGTAAGCAGCTTAAAAGTTTTACTGAATGGTTGAAAACAATGAAACGGCTGCCGGCAAAAGAGCTTGTCTGCAATATACCTGAGAGTGGGGGTGATAAAGTAGTGAGCCTTGCTGAGCATTCCGTTAAAAATCCGGAAGTAGTAACAGAAGCTATGGCAGAAGTATGGCTAAAACAAGGAAATAGTGAAAAAGCAGTGGATGTTTACAACAAATTAAGTTTGCTTAATCCCTCCAAAAGGGCTTATTTTGCAGCGAAAATTGACCATTTAAAGAATTCTATTTAACAATGACTGTTCTATTTATCATCCTCATAGTATTGGCTAGTGTTGTATTAAGTTTGATAGTACTGGTGCAAAACCCAAAAGGTGGCGGACTTGCAGGTAATATTGCCGGCTTTAGCAATCAATTTATGGGTGTAAAACAAACGAATGATGTGCTGGAAAAAGGTACCTGGGTTTTTGCGGCCGTTATCGCCATTCTTTGCATTACCTCTACCCTTTTTATTTCTGGAAAAGAAAGCAATAACAATAAATTGAATAACGTAGGTACCACACCTATGGCGCAACCTGTGGCCCCGCAAAATGCACCTGCTCAAAACACAGGAGTTTTTCCAGGCACGCAACCAACAGCACCTGCGGATTCTACAAAAAAATAATTTACCAAAAGGTAGTTTCTAAACCCTGTCAACCGGCAGGGTTTTTTATTTAACTTGACGCCTGTTATGAAAAAAATAGTTCTCGTCTTCTTCCTCTTAATTTTTTTAGGCGGTGCCGTGGCAGCCTGGCTTTTCTTTGGCCCTGCCACAGGTTTTACCAGCAAAAAAGAAGCACTTTATATTAGTTCCAAAGCACCCACTAAAGAGGCAATTTTAGATTCAATAGAAAATAGGCATTTGATTAAAAATAGTGCACTGTTTAGTTGGTTGGCCAACCAGATGAAATACTGGACTGCGGTGAAGCCTGGAAAATATGAAATTGAAAAAGGATCAAGTTTATTTAGCCTGGTACGGAAGCTGCGCAACGGCCAGCAAACACCCGTGAACCTGGTAATCACTAAACTTAGAACTAAAGAAGACCTGGCCCGAGCAGTGGGCAGAAGATTTGAAACTGACTCCGCACAAATGATGCAGTTCTTAAATAATGCAGATGCTCTAAATGATTTTGGTGCTACTCCAGAAACAGCGATGTGGAATGTGTTGCCGGATACTTATACTTTTTTATGGAATACAAGTGCGGAAAAAATTTATGCAAAACTGGCTGATGAATCTAAAAAGTTTTGGACACCTGTACGAAAAAGCAAAGCCACCACCTTAGGATTAAGTACCATACAAGCTTACATACTTGCCTCTATTATAGAAGAAGAAACAACCAACAATGGTGAAAAAGATACCATGGCAAGTGTATATCTAAATCGCATTAAAACAAACATGCCGCTACAGGCAGACCCAACGGTAAAATTTGCTTTACATGATTTTGGTTTAAAACGAATTCTTCAAAAGCATTGGAAAATACCATCGCCGTACAACACTTATTTGAATAGAGGTTTGCCCCCCGGTCCAATATGCACACCCGGCAAACAAACGATAGAAGCCGTGCTGAACGCACCCAATACGAAGTACCTCTATTTTGTGGCCAATAAAAATTTAAAACAATCTCACATATTTACTACCAACTATGCCGACCACCTGCAGTATGCACGGGAGTACCAACAAGTGCTTGACAGTTTGCAAAAGGGCCGCGATGCTAAAGCAGCAGAAAGGTAATGCGGGTGCAAGCAAAACTTAGAAGACGAATCAGGACGTCGCAGCCGGTACGACGAATGGTAAGGGTGAGTAAACAAACCCTTTTGCCTGGCTTCGATGGTTTTTCGCTGTACGAAATAGGGCAGCCATTTATAGATCAATTGCGCAAAACAAGCCTCGCAGAAAGAGCTGCTGCCATTTCGTTTAATATCTTTATGGCCATCCCTCCTACCCTCATTTTTGTATTCACTCTTTTGCCTTATTTGCCCATCAACAGGCAGTTTATTGAAGAACTATTTTCACTCATCCGTGCAGTAGTACCCGGCAGGCAAAATCATACAGTGATCATTGAGTTTCTACAGGATTTTTTATTGCGCCCGCGCAATGATTTATTATCATTTGGTTTGTTGCTTGCTATCTTTTTTTCCAGCAATGCGTTAATGGGTTTTTTACGAGCGTTTGATAAAAACTATGTTGGATTTTTAAAAAGAAAAGGTTGGGATAAAAGACAAACTGCTTTAAAAATGACCTTTGTCATTTTCTTTTTAAGTTTTTTATGTGTGCTGCTACTTATAGCTCAGGGTGCCGTATTAAAATGGATTGGAATAGAAACCGTTTGGCTGCGATACCTTATTGTCAACGCAAGATGGTTGATCATTCTATTACTTGTATTGTACAGTGTATCATTTTTATACCGGTATGGCCCGGCATTAAAAGTAAAATGGCCATTTCTTACACCCGGTTCTGTATTTGCCACCACGCTTATGTTCCTGGCTACTTTCGTGGTTTCCTTTTATGTCAATAATTTCAATAATTATAATAAACTATATGGCTCCATAAGTGCCATCTTCATTTTGATGCTACTCATATTTGTAAATGCATTGGTAATAATAGTTGGCTTTGAGTTGAATGTTACCATTGCTGACCTGCGGCGGACAAGGGATAATAAGTTGTTGAACCAATAATGAATAAAAGAAAATTTATTCTTCCGATAAACCCCATTCTTTGCTCAAGGTGGAATATTGTTCTTTTCCTAATTTTTGGTTTTCATAGTCGCCATTTTTTACTTTTTGCCGATAGGCTTCATACAAGGTAACCGCACAGGCCACGCTGATATTTAATGAGCGGATCATACCTACTTGCGGTATTAAAAAATTACCATCGGACAGACTTCTTATTTCCTCGCTTACTCCTGAGTGTTCATTGCCAAATACAAGTGCTATTTTTTGTGTGAAGTCAAGCTCATAAACACTTTTGGCTTCTTCAGTTAAATGGGTCGTTAAGATAATATCGTACTTTTTTCGCAATGCTGTAAAGCAGGCGGCCACATCATTGTATTGGTGTACTGTTACCCATTTGTTGGCACTGGAGCTACTGCGAAAGCCCCATTTTTTTGGTAGCGGAATTACACTATTGAGTACATACATATCCTGAATGCCCACGGCATCGCAGGTTCTCATTACAGCAGAAATATTATGCGGATCAAAAACATTTTCCAATACAACTGTAAGGCCTGTTTGCCGCTTAGATAAAACAGAAGTTATTTTATTTATTCGATCAGTAGTCATAGCAATAGTAAAAGAATGAATACATTTTAAGGCTGCGAAATTCGTGCTTTTATCAATCAATTTATTGCAGGCAAAAAATAGATTCCTTTTTAAATAAGCAAAGAAAGGCTATGGCAGTCTACCTTTCTTTCCGGTGATGAAACAATAATACAAGCCCCTCTGAGGTGGGTGAGGCAAAGAGGTAAACCCATCTTTGAAGTAAGTGAGAATGATATTCTAGGGTTGTTTTTCTACCCTCTTTAAAATTGTGCACCAATAAATTGTAATCCTTTGTAGTTAGTAAATCCGGAACAAATGAGGTTAATTTTTTACCTACCACTTCCTCTATTTTCTTACCTAAAAATTCTTCGCCGCTTGGGTTCAGGTATCGAATACGAAAGTTAGCATCTAACTCAATGAACGCACCATCAATAGAATTTATAATGCCATTAGATAAATTTAATTCTTGATGAATCCTTATTACTTCAATAAGATCATGATGGATCCACAGCACCTCAGTTACCTTTTGGTTGTCGTCTTTTACCGGAATTAAAGTAACCTCAAAATGGAGACTCTCGTCAATTCCTTCTATAGCCGGCAGGTGTACTCTTTCTCCTTTCAATGCTTTTTTAAAATGTTCAAATGACGGCACATTGGACGCATCAGGAAAAAGCTCTAATACATTTCTACCTATTATTTCTTCTTTGGACAAACCATAAAAATCAGCAGCTTTTTGATTGCAGTAGAGATAGTTCATGTACCGGTCCATTACCATTATGCGGTCAACAGATGATTCCAATAAGCCTTCAATAATATTGAGTCGCTCCGTTAGCCGGCTTTGCATATTCTGCTCATTAGTTACATCGTGGATTAAATGTAATATGCCATTCACCTCTCCATCTCCACTTTTTACAGGTATCATAAAATGATCAAAAAATCCTTTCAGTCCTGCTACCCTTTCAGCATACTCTATAAGCGATTGTCCTTTTAATACCTGGGCAAATTGAACCAATGTTTTTTCTTCTTTCAATGCAGGCAGTACATCAAAAAAATTATTGTTAAGTGCCTCGCTTTTTTTAATGCTGTACCCTTCTTCACATCGGTTGTTCCAAAGAATAATATTATTGTTGACATCAGTAATTATAATATAAACCTGGAAGTTGTTGCAAAGGCCTTCCAACCTACTATTCCGTGCTGTTAGTTCGGTTTGCAGCAAATTTATTTCACTTACATCTTGCAGCACTCCTAAAAAGAGCTCAGTTTCAGGAAGCAGACGGAAAGAAGCTTTCATCCACCGTTCTTCTCCTTTTCTTATTATTCTAATATTAAATTGTCGTTCTTTTCGGTCATTTATAAAGTGGTTTAATTCATCATTAAATTGTTTTCGATCTCCCTGATGAATTATTCTGATTAATGATTTAAGATTGAAATCTACAGGCGGAACATTGAACCCTAAAAGAGAAAAAATATTGTCGCTCCAGCTTAGTTTTTCGTCTGTAAGATCCCAGATCCAACTTCCTGTCATTCCCGTTTTTTCAGCTTGTAGTAAAATCGCTTGCTGCATTGAAAGTAACCCGGAAAGAGTGGCGATTTTTTTACTAAGCGTTACTTCGTTGGTTATGTCCTGAACCGTCACAATCATTACCATTTCATTTTCACCATATACAACCATTTTACCTCTTTGCTTCAGGCAACGTTGCTTTCCATCAAACCTAGTGATCCAGTACGTAAGATCAGGTGGCAGGTGAGACGATAAGATTTTATTAGTAGCCTCCATCACTACTTCCCTTTCTTCAGGGTGTACAAAGTTTTGAAAGATATTTATCCCCGCAGGTATCGATTTTGGTTTCACCCCATGCAGGCGATACATAGAATCTGAGTACACTATTTTACGGGTAATGAGGTTAATGTACCAGTAAGCAGTTACCGCCAATTGCTCCGTAAGTTGTAAAAGCTTTGATTGAAAATTAAAATGGAATTGTTCTTTCTCCCCGTTGGCTTCTATCTCTTGCTGCAAGGATATATCCTGCAGCATGCCATACATTATTAGGTTTCCTTCCTCGTTACATTGCCATTGCGTCATCAGGCGCACCATCTTTACCGTTACGTTTTGGTATATGATGCGGTAATCTATATGCAAGGGCAATTGTTGTTCAAAGGCTGTATTGATTACATCTACCACTATCTCCTGATCGTCTGGATGTATATATGGTGAAAAGGTGTGAAGATGTGCATTTAATCCATGAGGGGGCAAGCCATATATAAGGTACATTTCGTGTGAATAATAAAAGTCTTTAGCTGCCGTATTGAAGTACCAGGTGCCCACCCCAATCATATGTGCCGTTAAGCCAAATGATTTCATTTGATACCTTACTGCTTCCGGTTGATTAAATAAAATTTCTTCTTTATTAAATAGGCGCTCCTCATTTGGAATAACAAATAAAGAATCGATTTCGCAGACTGAAATGTTTTTACCTGTTAGCGTTTTAATTTCTCCATAGGTGGTAATAATTCTAAATTGAAGGAAGGGAATTGAATGATTAAAGGAAGCAAATGCATCAAGCACATATTCTTTATCATCAGGATGCAGTATGGAGTTGGTTCCTATAAATGTGGAGGGCAGAGATGTAAATCCTTCACTGCAAAACACATTATCGCATGTCAGATCCCATTTCCAATTGGCGGAAAGTTCATAGTCTTTACTTCCAAGAAAAAGGGTCACTAGCCTTGTTTTCTTCTCCTCAGTTGTAGCCGTATGCTTTTGTAGTAATTCTTTTTTCATTGCCTCCCCTTTGATGGTTGTCAATTTTATATTTGTTCTACTACCTTACCTCTTTAAAATTATCCTACTCAATTTACACAAGTATTCTGCTGCTTTTTATATATCTCATTCTGTACCCCAATAAGCTTTCCTTTTATTCACATCTTCCTTGGCTGTACTTTTATTAATTCCAAAATTTACAGGTGGACAATTTATAGCTATTGTAAACAATGAGGGCGTTCAAAAAATAAAACCTTTGCCACATAACTAACTACCTTTAAGAGCAAATTTTAGACTTGCTTATTTGTAACCTATTATAGTAATTAAAATGAGTGATGGAGACCATTTTTCTTTGGATAATGCCGAATCTTATAGTGGGAAAAGCTTTCCTGTTGTAGCTATAGGAGCTGCTGCCGGTGGCGTGGAAGCGGTAAAAGAATTGCTTAAAAATTTGCCATCGAAAACAGGTCTTGCTTTTATTTATATTCAATATCCAGAAGGCGTTTATGATGGGAAATTAAAAACAGCTCTCGTTGAAATTACTAAAATGCCCGTGCTCTATGCTGAGCCCCATTTAATAATAAAACCAGATCATCTTTACTTATTACCCCTGCCGCAATCACTGGTTGTTTACAATAATAAATTCATTGAAGAACAAAAGAAAGAAGAAAGTTACCCGCGCTGACCCATCAACCGTTTCTTTACTTCTTTATCGGAGCAATACGAAGCAAATACTATTGGCATATTGCTTTCCGGATCTATTACTGATGGAATTATTGGGCTAAAAGCAATAAAACTTGCCGGCGGCCTGGCCTTTACTCAAAATGATTCTGCCCAATTTAAATACTTACCTAAAACTGCATTAGCGGAAGGTGCAGCCGACCTGGCGTTATCACCTAAGGATATGGCCCGCGAACTGGAAAGAATTGGAAATAAAAAGGACGTGTATTTAAA
>JBDSBL010000195.1:0-13368 GCA_039921625.1 Chitinophagaceae bacterium | reverse complement strand
TGAACCTGGTGATTTTCGTTCTGGCTATTACCGAGATCAAACATTCATGTTTGCCAGCGACCTGTTAACCGTGGAGCAATTTTTTGCACAGCTTTATGCCGACCCCGACTTACAGAACGAGCCTTTTAGTGGCGGCCGTCAAATGAATGCACACTTTGCCAACCGATGGGTAAATGATGAGGGCGAATGGCTGGACCTTGCAAACCGTAAAAACATTTCTGCCGATATTGCTCCTACTGCCGGTCAAATGCCGCGTGGATTGGGGTTGGCTTTTGCCTCTAAATGTTTTCGGGCAGTAAAAGAGTTAGATCAATTTCCAACGCTTTCCAACAATGGAAATGAGGTGTGCTTTTGTACCATTGGAGATGCGTCTACCTCTGAAGGTCATTTTTGGGAAACGATGAATGCGGCCGGCGTGTTGCAAGTGCCACTAGCTATGTTTGTGTGGGATGATGGTTATGGCATCTCTGTTCCTAAAAAATTTCAAACAACAAAAGCTTCTATCTCTGAAGCATTAAAAGGTTTTCAAAAAGAAGAAGGCACTAATGGGTTTAATATTTACAAAGTAAAAGGTTGGGATTATGCCGGCATGTGTGAGGCTTTTGAAGAAGGCATTCGGCTGGCAAGGGAAACCCATACACCGGCCCTATTTCATGTGGAAGAAATAACGCAACCGCAAGGCCACTCTACATCCGGCAGCCATGAACGGTATAAAAATGCTGATCGTCTTGAGTGGGAGCGCACCTGGGATGGAATGATTAAAATGCGGGAATGGATCATAGCCAACGCATTGGCAACAGAAGATGAATTGGAGGAAGTGGAATTAGCAGCAAAGGAAGAAGTAAGGGAAGGAAAACGTAAGGCTTGGACAAATTACTTAGCACCCATAAAAGTACAGGTGGCCAAAGCAGTTGCATTGATCAATGAGGCAGCAGAAAGCCTTCCGCAACACAGCAATCCGTTGAATAATTTATCGAAAGATCTGGCCGCTTTGAGAGAACCGCTGCGCCGCGATGTAATGAAAACATTACATACTGCAACGCATATTACAGAAAAACAAAAGGAAGGAAATCAGCTTACCCATTATTATAAAGAACTAAAAAAAGAAGCTCAAAATATATACAACACCTTACTTTATAATGAAGGAGAAATGAGTGCTGTAAAAGTGGCCGAAGTACGTCCTCAATTCAATGAGGATACTCCAATAATGAATGGCTATGAAGTACTGAACCACTACTTTGACGCGTTGTTTGCCGCCAATCCTAAAGTGTTTGCTTTTGGTGAAGACCTTGGTTTTATTGGTGATGTAAATCAGGGTTTTTCTGGCTTGCAAACAAAGTATGGTGCTGAGCGGATCTTTGATACCGGCATTCGGGAGCTTACCATCATGGGGCAGGGTATAGGCCTTGCCATGCGTGGATTGAGGCCGATTGCAGAAATACAATACCTTGATTATTTACTCTATGGTTTGCAGCCTTTGAGTGATGATGTGTCCACCTTGCATTACCGTACCAAAGGGCAGCAAAGTTGTCCCTTGATTGTGCGCACCCGTGGCCATCGCCTGGAAGGTATTTGGCACAGTGGCTCACCGCTGGGCGTGGTGATCAATGCCTTGCGGGGAATGTATGTATGTGTGCCCCGCAATATGGTGCAGGCGGTGGGTATGTACAATACCTTGTTGCGAAGCAATGATCCCGCAATTGTAATTGAGTGCCTCAATGGATATCGGTTAAAAGAAAAGCTACCACAAAATTTGCTGGACTATACTATCCCGCTTGGAGTACCGGAAATTGTAAAAAGTGGCAGTGATATTACCGTGGTTAGTTACGGTTCCACCTTGCGTATTGTGCTGGATGCTGCACAGCAATTGGAGAAACAAAATATTCATTGTGACGTAGTGGATGTGCAAACTTTGCTGCCATTTGATACCGGTCATAAAATTTTGGAGTCTCTTAAAAAAACAAGCCGCATTTTATTTGTAGATGAAGATGTACCGGGTGGCGCTACGGCATACATGTTCACCAAAGTAATGGAAGAACAAGGTGGTTATAAATGGTTGGATGTGGCGCCAAGAACGCTTTCTGCCAAAGCACACCGGCCACCTTATGGCAGTGATGGAGATTATTTCAGCAAGCCAAATGCAGAAGAAATTGAAGACGTCATCTTGCAAATGATGCAGGAGTAAATAAAAGGAAAAGCCCGGTATGTATTCACACTTTTTGCAGGTCATCAACATTGCAGGCACCATCGCTTTTGCCGTATCCGGGGCATTTGCTGCTATGGAAAAAAAGCTGGATCCTTTTGGTGTTTTAATTATTTCATTTGTAACGGCTATTGGTGGAGGTACCTTGAGAGATGTGCTGGTAGGCAACTTGCCGGTTGGCTGGCTTACCAATACAACACCACTTCTGGTCATATTTTTTGCCGCACTAAGCACCATGTTTTTCGGATCTTATATCAAACATTTAGCCACAGCCTTATTTCTTTTTGATGCGCTTGGGTTGGGTTTATTTACAATCGTTGGAGTGGAGATTGGAACTAAATATTCCTTTACTGCTGGTATCTGCATTGCATTGGGCACCATCACCGCATGCTTTGGTGGAGTGATAAGAGATGTGTTGCTAAACAAAGTGCCACTTATATTTCAAAAGGAAATTTATGCCCTTGCCTGCATCACGGGAGGTACAGTTTATTATTTTTTAAAAGAAAGCAGCATCCCTTCCGATACGTCAAAAATCATTTGCATCATTCTCATTTTTGCTATCCGTATTGTGGCAGTGAAATACAAATTAATGTTGCCCCGATTTTATATAAAATAAAAAATTATGACACTTACAATCTATCAGGTTGATGCCTTTGCAACCTCTGTATTTGGTGGCAATCCGGCTGCGGTTATTCCATTAGAAGGATGGATTGATGATAGGTTGATGCAACAGATAGCCATGGAAAATAATGTAAGTGAAACGGCCTTTTTTGTAAAAACGGCCGAAGGTTTTCACTTGCGGTGGTTCACCCCAGAATACGAAATAGATCTATGTGGCCATGCTACCTTAGCTACTGCCTTTATAATTAAAAACTTTATTGATCCGCCCATCCGCCATATCAACTTTTCCACTCAAAAAGCAGGTGTATTAAAAGCCTCAGCAGATGATGGAGTTTTTACATTGGATTTCCCCTCACGCATACCACAGCCATGTGACGTGCCTGAGGCACTATTAAAAAGTTTAGGAAATCCAACGGTAATAGAAGTTCTAAGGTCCCGGGATTATTTTGTGGTATTGCCCAACGAAGAAGCAGTAAAAAATGTGGAACCTGATTTTTTATTAATGAAAGGCCTAGATTCTATTGGGGTAATTGTAACTGCAAAAGGTCATGAATCTGATGTGGTGTCGCGTTGCTTCTATCCGGGTCTTGGCATTCAGGAAGATCCGGTCACTGGTTCGGCCCATTGCAATGTAGTGCCATATTGGAGCGAAAAATTAGGCAAAACCAAACTTTCATGCCGGCAACTATCTGCAAGAGGAGGCTTGTTGGATTGCGAGTCCGTTGGCGACCGGGTGTTAATGAGCGGCAGCTGTGTCTTATTTTTAAAAGGAGAAATATACCTATGAGCTCTGGATATTTAAAAAATAGAAATATTGAATTTCTAAAGCAAGAAATTGCTTCTTTGGAAAAAAGAAAAACCATTTCCTATGCTTTTCGAAGCACTATTTTTTTAGTAATTATTTATTTTGGGATTACGTTATTCAGCAATGCGTTGTTTGAAAATAAATCTGTAATACTCGCAGTACAACAATTCAAATTCAGCTGGCTGTTGCCTTTTTTTCTGTTTTGGTTTGCTATTAATTATTGGTGGGGAAGGAGGTCAATCAGAAAAAGATTAGCGGAAACGAAAAATGAATTGAGCAAACGGCAACAGGAATTGTCAGTCGAGAAAACGGCTCTTTAGTTCGGGAGATGGAATGATACAAGCTTCTTTTTTACCAAACCAGCGGTACCGGTTTTTAGCAATCACATCATACCCACCATCGCGGATAACACGCGGAACAATCCACAACAAGGCACTTACTTTCCATATTGGAGATAGTAAAGAAAGTACTTTTAAAACGGCGGTAGTTTTTTGAAAGACTACACCGTTTTGAATTAATATAAAAGAATTGAAATTTTTATTGTTTAAATGATACTTTTCTAACAATTGCTGCCCTGCAATGGATTGCAAAGGTGCAAACAGAAATATTTTTTTAGTGTCCCTTTTAATAATAAAATTTACTGCACCATTGCAGAAATTACAAACTCCATCAAATAATATTATTTGCTTTTCTTCTTTCAATTTGTAAAATTAAAAACCCTGCGTTGGCAGGGTTTTCAGTTATTGTAAATTATAAAATACTTTCTGAACGTCCTCATCTTGTTCCAGCTTATCTACTAATTTTAAAAGATCCTGAGCTTGTTCTTCTTCGAGTGCTACGGTAGTTGTGGGTATCCATTCTAATTCAGAACTTAATGGTATAATGCCTTTTTCTTCCAGTGCTTTTTGTAGAGAACCAAAGTCGTTAAAGGCGCACCGGAGCACCAACACTTCTTCTCCATTTTCAGCCGTGCTTTCTCCCATTTCTTCCAGGCCTGCATCTATTAATTCAAACTCCATTTCTTCTGCATTAATGCCTTCGTGTTTCAATTTAAATACTCCCATTTTTTTAAACTGAAAACTAACGCTGCCGCTATTGCCTAATGTGCCATCTCCCTTATTGAATATAGACTTTACGTTGGCTACGGTGCGAACGTGATTGTCGGTTGCCGTCTCTACCAAAATAGCAACGCCATGTGGTCCGTAACCTTCATATAAAATCTCTTCATAATTCTCCATCTCCTTTCCCTGTGCCCTTTTGATAGCTGCTTCTATACGGTCTTTGGGCATGTTGACGCTCTTTGCATTTTGCATGCATCGGCGAAGAGCCGGGTTAATGGAAGGGTCGGGGCCACTTGCTTTTACGGCAATAGCTATTTCTTTTCCAATGCGGGTAAATTGTTTTGACATGCGGTCCCAGCGTGCAAACATGGTTGATTTTCTAACTTCAAATATGCGGCCCATACAAAAATTTAAATGGAATGATTTGCTGTTATCACAATAGATAGAGCGGTGGCAAAAATACAACTTGAGCAGAAACAAAAAAGCCACCTTTTCAGGTGGCTTTTTTTTAAATATAATTAACGATCTTTTTCTATTGGATTAATTGGTTCTCCGTCAGTTAACGGTTCTTTTCTATTCAATCTGGCAGCAAATACACCTAAATGTATAATGGCAAAACCAATAGAAATGTAAAGCAAGGTTCTATCCGAATCAAAACCAACAGTGTATTGATGCAGGAAGCCAGCCACTATCAAAAGAAGTGCAAGACCTAACCCGGTGATACGAGCTATTCTCATACCTTTTCTTTCAATTGTACCATTTCCTAAATTACTGTTCTTAGCTCCATAGGCCAGGTAAATATCCATACCGATTAACATCCACACTAAAAGGCGAATCCATGTATCCATCGGAAGAAACACCATCATAAATAAGCAAGTAAAAATGCCAAGAATGGGAACTAATGGGACTAATGGAGTTTTAAAGGAACGCTTTAATTCAGGCATTTTTCTGCGCATCACCCATACACCAATGCATACTAATATAAAGGCAAATAAGGTACCGATAGAAGTCATTTCTCCAACCACTCTTGCCGGAACAAAGGCAGCAAAAAGGCTTACAAAAAGCATGAACAATAAATTGTTTTTTGCTGGGGTTTGCGTTTTAGGATTCACACTGGAAAAAACACGTGGAATTAAACCGTCTTTACTCATGCTAAAGAATACGCGGCTTTGTCCCATCAGCATTACTAATATAACTGAAGCATAACCGGCAAGAATTGCTAAAACAATGGCTCTGTTTAACCATGGATAATCTGGTTGAATAACACCATTTGCATCGGCCGTTCCCATATGGTCAATAGCAACTGCTACCGGGGCAATACCATCTTTACCTGCAAAAGAAGTATAGGAAGTGACACCAGTCATTACGTGGGCAAATAGTATGTAGAGAACGGTACAGATAGCTAGTGATCCTAAGATACCCCAAGGCATGTCACGCTTAGGATTTTTAGCTTCCTGTGCGGCGGTACTTACTGCATCAAAGCCAATGTAGGCAAAGAAAACAATGGCCGCTGCCCGAATGATACCACTAAAACCAAAAGCTCCAAAGGTGCCGGTATTATCAGGTATGTATGGGTGGTAATTGTCGTTGTTAATATACTTCCAGCCAAGAAAAATAAACACGAGTACAACAGCAATTTTTAAACCCACAATAACGCCATTCACCATCGCACTTTCCCTAGTACCTTTTATAAGTAATGCACTCATCAACACAATAATAAATACAGCCGGCAGGTTGACGATACCACCATCCCACGGACCGAGTGTAATAGCATGCGGAAGGTGTATATCAAAACCTTCTAAAAATTTTACGAGATACCGGCTCCAGCTAATGCCTACCGTGGCAGCGCCTACGGCATATTCCAACACAAGATCCCACCCAATGATCCATGCAATAAATTCTCCCATGGTAGCATAGCTATACGTATACGCACTACCAGCTACCGGAATCATGGATGCAAATTCTGCATAGCACAAACCGGCAAAAAGACAACCAAATGCAGCAACGACAAAGGAAATGGTAATAGCTGGTCCGGCATGATTGGCAGCCGCCATACCCGTGATGGAAAACAACCCGGCACCGATGATGGCACCAATTCCCAGGGCTATTAATCCACCGGCTCCCAAAGTTCTTTTCAAGGTGTGAGTGCCTGTTTCTTCCGCCTCGTTCATGAGGGAAGCCATTGGCTTTCTAACAAATAAACTCATAAGTGTATTTTAAAATAATGGTCAGTTTAAGCTCGTAAAATAATTAATAATTTGATTGTCAAAACATTTCTTTTTGTACCCATGGCTGCACACTTTTGTAAAACATTTCCTTTGCTGCTTTTTTTTTCCGATTTTCGGCCATTCGTAAATTAACCGCTGTATGAGAAAAGGAAATCGGCTTACGTTGTTTATTCTAATTGCCATGGTGTTAGGGGTAGGTGTTGGCTATCTCGTATTCAACTCTTCTTCTCCTTCCTTCAAAACTTCTTTTGCAGATAACATAAAGTTACTCTCCAATATATTCATCCGGTTAGTGCAAATGATCATTGCTCCATTGGTGTTTTCAACCTTAGTAGTAGGCATTGCCAAACTAGGAGATTTGAAAACCGTTGGAAGGGTTGGTGGCAAGGCCATTCTTTGGTTTGTGACGGCTTCCCTCGCGTCATTATTAATAGGACTTGTGCTGGTTAATTATTTTCAACCGGGCAAGTATATAGATCTTTCTCAAAAAGATGTGGCCGGCCTTTCAGACCTGATGGGAAAGCAAAAATCTTTTTCCCTGCAAAATTTTGTGGAGCATGTAATTCCGAAAAGTTTCATTGAGGCTATGGCTACAAATGAGATACTGCAGATCGTAGTTTTCTCCATTTTTTTTGGAGTGGCAGCAGCAGCTATTGGAGATTATGCCAAACCGTTTATCAAAGCTTTAGAAGTAGTGTCGCACATTATTTTAAAGATGGTGAATTATGTGATGAACTTTGCTCCGCTTGGTGTATTTGGTGCCATTGCTGCGGTGGTGGCCTCTAAAGGTTTAGCCATATTTGAATTTTACATCCGCTATTTTTCGTTTTTCTTAATTGGCATCGCCATTTTGTGGGTGCTGCTATTACTCGTTGGGTATATTATATTAAAAGACCGGATGCGGGAATTATTAAGACGCATTGGCAGCCCATTATTGATTGCATTTAGTACCACTAGCAGCGAAGCGGTTTTTCCAAAACTCACCGAAGAACTGGAGCGTTTTGGATGCAAAGATAAAATTGTAGCCTTCGTGTTGCCGCTTGGATATTCTTTTAACCTTGATGGCAGCATGATGTATATGACCTTTGCATCTATTGCCATTGCGCAGGCATACGGCATCCATATGCCAATAGGTACTCAGCTAACGATGCTGCTTGTGCTGATGCTTACCAGCAAAGGCATTGCAGGAGTTCCGAGAGCTTCTCTAGTTGTAGTATTAGCCACCTGTGCCATGTTTAAAATACCACCGGAAGGGGTTGCGTTAATTCTCCCGATTGATCATTTTTGCGATATGTTTCGAACAGCAACCAACGTGGTAGGCAATGCTTTGGCCACGAGTGTAGTAAGTAAGTGGGAAGGCGAATTGGAGGGCAGCAGTCCTGCCACTGTAGAAGCGTGACGGAATGAAGAAATAAACTTTACTTCGTAAATCTAAAAACCAAGATCAATTACATGGACAAAGGATTTGTACAGCAGTTTATTGAGTGGATCATTCACAATGGTGGTTTGTATTTTTTGCTATTCGTAGTATTTGCAGAGACCGGATTGTTTGTTGGTTTTTTTCTTCCTGGAGATTCTTTGCTATTTGCTGCAGGTGTGTATATGGATGAACTCGCTAGCCAGTTTTTCGGCCTCCCTTATTTTGTCATTATCCTCATGGTGATCGTTGCGTCTATATTAGGTAATATGGCGGGCTTTTGGTTTGGAAGCAAAACGGGACCTTTATTATATGAGCGAAAAGAAACCTGGTTGTTTCGTAAAAACCATTTGATGCGTGCTACTGATTTTTATAATCATTACGGTAAAGGAACAATCTTCCTTGCCAAATTTCTTCCTATCATTCGCACCTTTGCTCCCATAGTTGCCGGCATTGTAAAAATGAATCGGGCTACGTTTATTTTCTACAATATATTAGGAAGCATTGCCTGGGTATCCAGCATGATGTTGGGAGGTTATTTTTTAGAAGGATGGGTTTTAAGACAATTTAATTTCAGCCTGAAAGACCACATTGAAGCTATAGCCATCGGCATTATTTTAATTACCACGCTTCCTGTATTGTACAAATTATTTTTTGCAAAAAGCAAACCGGTGATCCCAATGGATCCACCTTCAACCCCCTAGCCTAAATGAACCCAGAAAAAGAAAGTTCTTTTTTTAATATAGCAGTGCTGGTGGCTGCATTGGGTTACTTTGTAGATATCTACGATCTCCTTCTTTTTACCATCGTTCGGGAGCCTAGCTTATCTGCGTTGGGCGTTGATCTGACCAATACGAAAATGGCGATAGCAGCCTCTACAAAAATCATTAACTGGCAAATGGTTGGTTTACTGCTTGGTGGTATTCTTTGGGGCGTGCTGGGCGATAAAAAGGGAAGACTAAGTGTTCTGTTTGGTTCCATAATTATTTATTCTATTGCAAATTTTTTAACGGCCTATGTCACCACCGTTGATCATTATGCGTATGCACGTTTTGCTGCGGGCATCGGGCTGGCCGGAGAGTTAGGCGCCGGTATTACATTGGTAAGCGAATTATTGCCTAAAGCTAAAAGAGGTCTTGGTACATCCATGGTGGCCGGTATTGGATTGTTTGGTGCCGTTGCTGCTTATTTTACGTATCATTTTACAAATGATTGGAGGCTTTGTTATAAAATAGGCGGCGGGTTAGGGATTGTATTATTGTTTTTGCGCATTGGAGTAGCAGAAAGTGGACTGTTTAAAGAAGTGAAAGAACGCAAGGTAGTTCGTGGAAATTTCTTTATGTTTTTTACTAACGGCCCGCGTTTTCAGAAATACATTTTAGCTATATTGATAGGATTGCCTACGTGGTATGTGATCGGTATTTTAGTAAATTTTAGTAATCGTTTTGCAGCATCGCTGTATGGTACTACTGCGTTGGAAAGTGGCCGGGCCATCATGTATGCGTATATCGGAATTGCCTTGGGAGATATAACAGTAGGGTTGGTAAGCCAGTATTTTAAAAGCAGAAAAAAAGCGCTTTACATTTTTTATGGGTTGACCATAATTTCTGTTTTTGCCTTTTTCAGTCCCTGGAATAATAGCGACAACAATATGTATGCAATATGTGCTGCCATGGGTTTCAGCACTGGTTTTTGGGCCATTTTTGTTACCATGGGTGCAGAGCAGTTTGGCACCAACCTCAGGGCTACCGCCGCTACCACCATCCCCAATATGGTACGTGGTTCCCTGCCGCTGATCAACTTATTATTTAAGGATTATTTTCAGGATAATCTGGGATGGTCATTGATACAAAGCGGTATCATTACCGGCATTTTGGTAATGATCGTTACTCTTATATCAGCTTACTTTACAGAAGAAACCTTTCATAAAGATTTAAATTATGTGGAAGAATAATATTCTTGATCTAAAAATTTAAAGTTTAATTCTTTTACTTATCCAATGAAGTTTTTAATCATTCGCTTTAGCTCTATTGGCGATATTGTACTGACCAGCCCCGTGGTTCGTTGTGTAAAAAAGCAAGTACCGAATGCAGAAGTGCACTACCTGGTAAAGCCTCAATTTAAAAAAGTTGTAAGCAACAATCCATACATTGATAAGATACACGTACTGCAGGATGATTGGGATGCTATGATCCATGAATTGAAAGAAGAAAAATTTGACCACATCATTGACCTGCACCACAACCTGCGAACGCTTCGGGTAAAAAAAGCATTGAATGTGCCGGCTCATTCCTTTAATAAACTAAACATCGAAAAATTAATTTTTGTAAAACTGAAGTGGAATGTAATGCCTAAAGAGCACATCATTGACCGCTATTTGGAAACGGTAAAAAGCTTTGGAGTAACCAATGATGGCGCCGGGATGGACTACTTCATTGCGCCCGAAGAAGAAGTTTCACTAAAAGATATTCCTGCATCACATGCCGCCGGTTTTATTTCTATTGTAATTGGAGCTTCTTTTTACACCAAAAAAATGCCCGTGGAAGGCTTGCAGGAGCTTTGCCGGAAAATAGAGCATCCAATCATTTTATTAGGCGGTAATGATGAATTTGATGAAGGTGAACGAATAAAAAAAGTGGACAATGTAAAAGTGTATAATGCCTGTGGAAAATTTTCACTCAACGAAAGCGCAGACCTGGTGCGCCGCTCCAAATTGGTAATTGCACATGATACTGGATTGATGCATATTGCGGCAGCTTTGAAGAAACAGGTAATTGCTATTTGGGGCAGCACGACACCTTCCTTTGGAATGGTGCCTTATTATGGTGAAAAATTTTTGCTCAAAAATGGTCAGCCGTACGATAACGTGCAGGTACATAAGTTGTGGTGCCGGCCGTGCACTAAAATTGGCCGCGACCATTGCCCACAGGGGCATTTCAAATGCATGAAAGAAATTTCAATTGATGAAATAGTGCAAAGAGTCAATAAGCGACTCGGGAGAAATTGAATAAAATACCAGAGATTAGTTTACTTTTTTAAAATTCAAATTCATCCACTGAGGTATCATGCAATATTTTTTCCACAAAAAGTTTATGGTTGTTTTTAGTGCCTTGTACCACCCAGCTTCCGGTAATTTTATTTCCTGATTTTGTTTGCTTAATGCGCTTAAAACGTAACCGGCATTCCTTAAAAAGAGCTTCATACTGCTGCAATAGATCCGGTTTATAATCACTTACAATTTTATAATTGTGTGATTGATTCACGCGGTCAATAAGATCCTCTAATTTATTGAGCAGGAGCAAGGCAAGCATAATGATCAGCATGGCCATGGTGACCAGTGAATAAGCCCCATCAGCAATGCCCATTCCCAAGGCAGCTACTGCCCAAATGGTAGCTGCAGTCGTTATCCCATTAATCCCGTTATCACTTCTGAATATAACTCCCGCACCTAAAAAACCAATTCCGGTAACAATGTTAGCCGCTATTCTATCACTAGTAGAACCACTAATATAAATGGAGAAGGTGGTAAATAAAAATGATCCTAAACAAATAAGGATCATCGTGCGAAAGCCTGCAGATTTACTTCGGTACTCCCGCTCTGCGCCAATAATACCGCCAATAAGTACTACCAAAAAAAGGCGTAAAATTAAAATTTCTAACGAGGGCATGTGCTTCTTTGTTTTTATTGAAAATATAGAACAATGCCCTCGTTAGCTGTATAAATAAAGCAATTCAAATTAGGTAAGTAATACCAACGCAGCTACCACCGCAAAGCCTAATAAAAGGA
The DNA here is from genome assembly GCA_039921625.1 of Chitinophagaceae bacterium. GTDB lineage: Bacteria > Bacteroidota > Bacteroidia > Chitinophagales > Chitinophagaceae > Flavisolibacter. The sequence goes on along the minus strand of JBDSBL010000195.1, from coordinate 1,246 downwards.
GTAAAATTTCTTGAACTTTTTCCTGATGAAACAAAGAGTTGAGCTTTTTCATGTACAATAGTTTTAAGGTTAAGAATAAGGTCATCCAGGGAAATGGGAGTACGAACTATTGTATTTTTTATAGGATGGGGTTGCAGTAAAACTAATCAATGTTTTTCAGAAATAAAAGACCTTGTTTAGTTGTTTTCACTCAGCTCCAGCCACCGCAATTCTTTGCTATCCATATTTTTATTGATGTTGCCGATTCTTACCGTCAATTCCTCTACTTTTTCATAGGCAATTTCAGGGGAGGACAATTGATCATAGATTGTTTTTCGTTCTTTCTCCAGTTGGGCCATTTCTTTTTCCAGCGTGTCAAATTCCCGCTGCTCTTTGTAACTCAGTTTCTTTTTTGTGCTGTTTTCTGAAACTGCAACTGGAATGGCGACTTTTTTTTCTTCCGGTGCGTTATCTTTTTCCTTAATTTTTTCTCGGTACAAAGAATAATTCCCAGGAAAGTCAGTGACCTCGCCAGCACCTTCAAACACAAATAAATGGTCAACGAGGCGATCCATAAAATAGCGATCATGGCTGACTATAATAAGGCAACCTCCAAATTCTAAAAGATAATTTTCTAAAACAGAAAGTGTGGGAAGATCCAGGTCATTAGTAGGTTCATCCAGAATTAAAAAATTGGGATTGCGGAATAGGATAGACAGCAGGTGCAACCTTCTTTTTTCTCCACCGCTCAACTTACTGATGTACGTATATTGCTGCTCCGGAGGAAAAAGAAAAAGACTCAGAAATTGAGAAGCACTCATGGTACTTCCATCGGCCAGCGGAAAATGTTCGGCTATGTTTTTTACAAATTCTATTAGTCGCATGTCTTCTTTTATCACCAGCCCTTGCTGCGAGTAATTTCCAAAAACAACGGTATCGCCTATGTTGATTTTGCCGCTATCCGGTTGCTCCAGGCCTTGCAGCATTTGTATGAATGTGGATTTGCCAGCACCATTTTTACCAACAATTCCTATTCGTTCTCCTTTTTTAAAGGTGTAATCAAACCCTTTCAGGATTACTTTATCGCCATAGCTTTTATATACCTTTTTCAGTTCCGCAATCTTACCACCCAGGCGGTTCATTTTACTTTGCAACTGTACTTGTTCATCAAGCACTTGTTGTTTTGCTCTTTGCTCTACTTCGTAAAAAGCATCTATACGGCTTTTACTTTTGGTAGTGCGGGCTTTAGGCTGCTTGCGCATCCACT
>JBDSBL010000194.1:0-34006 GCA_039921625.1 Chitinophagaceae bacterium | reverse complement strand
ATCATTTTTGTGATCATTTCCTGATCATCGTACATAGTAAGCACTATAATTTTTACGGCTTCGTGCTCTTTTTTTATAAGGCTTATGGCGTTGATGCCATCCATTTCCGGCATCCTGATGTCCATTAATAAAATGTCTGGTTCCTTGATTTTTAATTTATGCATCAAGTCCTTTCCATCTTCTGCCTCCCAAAGGATTTTCAAATATTCTTTATCCTTTAAAGACATTTTAATCCCGTCCCTAAAAATTTTGTGATCATCGGCAATGGCTACTTTAATTTGTTGCACATTCATCTAAGAAGTGGTTTAGATATTTGATTTTCAAGTCTTAACAAAGCTAATCGATTTTCAATGGCTTATAAAGTGCTATTTAAAGGAAAAAATTGGTATTTGCAAATTGTTCTCTGCAATTAGAATAAGTAATCTTACGCATATTTAATCGTATAAATACAGTTTAAATTGAAATAATAATTTTAAGAATAATATTATTTTATCACTATTGAAGAAAAGGAGAAAGCTAATTATTTTTAGTCCAATTAATTCCTTCAATTAGGGCGATTTAGGGGAAAGTCGTTAATAGCTGCGTTTACTTGCTACTTTTTTATTGTTTTCTTACCCTTTTTAAGTATAAACACCTAGTAATCATTTTCTTAATTATGATTTATATCAGATAAGAAAAAGAGCAAATACTAATTAAATGATAGTAAAAATACTAATTTATTAAAGTATAATTACCTATTTTTGGATCGTATGCATACGTATTAAAATGGCTGAAATCCTTATTGGTTCTGAATAGTACCTAACAATAGAGTATTTATTATTTTAGGAACCACTTGAGAAAACATACTATAAGCATAAAATTTACTACTCAATCAAACCACATAAACCTTACGATCATGGTACAAACAAAAACATCAAACCTTACAGCTTGTGTAGGGGAAGAAATCGGAATGGAGCTTGGTGCTCAAATGATTTCATCCTACCGTGCAGCGAACTCTTCAGACGTTCTTTGCTATTTTGTAGGCCGCAACATTTTGGAGCAGGTAATGGCACAGCCAGGCTGTGTAGGTATTAAATTTTACAATGCATACAACGAAGTTGGTCAAAAGACTTTAGTGTATGTAGGTGTGAATGCTGCCGGCACAGATATGCTTAGCGTTTCGTCCATCAATACAAATGGTGAACTAAGCAAGAAAAAAGGAATTGTTGCTGATAGAATCAGACTTCCAGGCTGGGACATCAACGAAGGCAATTGGTGGGATTTTGAATAGTTTTGAGTTATAGACATGGTGTCATATATTTGAACGGTTTCGTTCAAATATATTTTCATTGACCGATTTATTACAATACTGTTCTGATCTATTACCCATAGTGCTTTTTCTTCTTTTTTTAAAACAAACAAAGGATGAAAGAGTTCTATGGGTTATTTTTTTTTACTCACTAATATCTTTTTTAAATAACAATCTATTATTGTACGTATTTAGGGGGAACAACCTTGGCGGGTATTTAGTTTTATCCATATTTACTGCAATAGAATATGTGTGTTTTGTTTTAGTTATAATTTTCCTTTTACAAAATAAAAGTTTACTAAAAGTTGTAAAATTAACATCCCTTGCTTTTATTATATTTTGCCTTTTAAGCTTAACTCTCTCCAACAATAAGTTTCATTTTGACTCTGTACAGTCTTCCATTTCTTCACTACTGATTATAATTTTTTGTATTTTTTATTTTTATGAAAAATTAAATGAACCGCAATTACAATTTATCTATTCAGAATTTCACTTTTGGATCATTCTTGGCTTTTTAATTTATCTGTCTGCTACATTGTTTTTATATGTTTATGTAACTTCCTTACCTGAACTAATTGCTAGGAAGTTTTGGGTAATAAATAGTTTTAGTAACATTTTAAAAAATGTCCTTTTTTCTATTGCAATCATTATCTATATAAAAACTCCAATCACCAAAAAACCTTCAAAATTTACTAGTATTTAAACCAATAGCAATCGCTTGACTCTATGTTTTTTCTCCAAATAACTCCACCCCCTTCCGGAATTTCCACAGAAATATTTATTGGTACTATGGGTATGGTGGTACTCGTTATAGGTCTTATAGTATTTATTATTGTTCACCAAAGAAAGGTGTTGCGGTACCAAATGGAATTGCAGACTCTGGAGCAGGCACAGCAAAAATTATTACTGAACGCATCTATTCGTTTGCAAGAAGAAGAGCGCCAGCGAATAGCAGCTGACCTTCATGATGATGCAGGTCCACTGCTAGCTACCGTCCGGCTATATCTTACTGAAAACCTAGTAAACCAGGATAAAGCCACCCAACTGCAAGCCATTTTTCAGACCCGGCAAATACTGGATGACACAATTCAATTGATTCGAAACATCAGTCACAGCCTGATGCCTCCCACCTTAAAGAATTTTGGTTTGGAATCTGCTATCAATGATCTTTTTCAAAAAATAAGTGGCTCAGGTGCAATGAATGCCAGCAGTCGCTTTCATGATTATAAGGAACGCTTGACCTCTGAAAAAGAACTGATTGTTTTCCGCATCATTCAGGAGCTAATCAATAATATATTAAAGCATAGCCACAGCTCGTTCATACACCTTACTCAAAACATGCACGGAAGCAATTTCATCATCAGAGTACATCACGATGGGAAAGGTATTGTGCAGGCGGATTTTGAACGCCTTACTAAAAGCAAATCAGGCTTGGGATTAAAAAATATAACCAGCCGGTTAAAAGTGGCGCAAGGAAAAATTAATTTCGAAAAAGATCCTTCACAAACCTATTACAAGGTAACCATCGAAATTCCAAACGAGGAGCATCCCGATTAATTTTCGAAAGCCTAAATTTGCGCTCAATTTATTTATGCAGGTAATAAAAGTGGCGATTGCGGACGACCATAAGATTTTTCGCAAAGGAGTCATTCTATCGTTACGACCGTTTACAAATATCAAATTTGTATTGGAAGCGGATAATGGAGTGGAGTTGTTGGATGGCATAGCAGGTGCTGACCCTGATGTGGTATTGATGGACTTAAAAATGCCTCAAAAAGACGGGATTGAAACGACTAAAGAATTAAGCAAGCAATATCCAAACACACATGTGATTGTTTTAAGCATGTATGAGGATGAGCGTTTTGTATATCACCTAATGGAGAATGGCGCTCATGGTTATTTATTAAAAAATGCAGAACCACAGGAAATTAGGAAAGCTATTATTGATGTACATGAAAAAGGCTACTATCTCAATAATTTTGTAAACCGCATTTTGCTAAAAAGATCTCATGCGAAACAAAAAACGGCTCCAACCCTGTCTCACGAAATAAGTGTGAACGAACGAGAAAAAGACGTGCTGAAATTTATTTGTATGGAATTCACAGCACAAGAGATAGCGCAGAAAATGGATATTAGTCCGCGTACCGTTGAGGCTATTAAGGACAGGTTAATGGAGCGCTTCGGCAGCAAGAACACTGCAGGTCTTGTATTCTTTGCCGTAAAAAATAACCTCGTTGATTAATTTGTTTGATACCTGCCTCCAAGTTTTTGGCCAAATGTTTTGCTGCAATAATTCTTGAAAAAACAATCGTATAAGTACGCAAGTTTCGAATAAGCAGAAAACCTTAGCAGGGTGAAATTTTAGACAGATAAAGGCTAAAAAGTAGAATTACTAAATTATATTGCGTACTACTACCTTAGTACTTATCGCGAGGATAGTGCAATTTTGCACACGCCAAGACTAACAGAACACGATTAAAATCCATTATGAAAATTCCAGAATCAAAAATTATTAGAGTTGCTATAGCAGATGATCATACCTTATTTCGAGCCGGGGTAAAAACATCTCTCAGCAGCCGCAGCAACATACAGCTGGTGGCCGAAGCTGAAAACGGCATGCAATTACTAAATCTTCTACGCCACATTAAGCCAGATGTTATTCTATTAGATATTGAGATGCCGATAATGGGAGGGCTTGATACCTTACCTGAGGTAAAAAAACTTTACCCTGAAGTAAAAGTGATCATGCTTTCTATGCACAACGACCATTCTATGATCACCAAGATGATGGAAATTGGAGCCAATTCTTACCTAACCAAAGATTCCGATTCAGAGATTATTTACCAGGCTATTGTGACATGCTACGAAGATGAATTTTTCTTTAATGACCTTACCAATAAGGCTTTGCTCAACGGATTGCGTTCGAGGAAAACTCCAGAGCCAGAAACGGAAGAAATTAATCTGAGTGAAAAGGAAATCACCATTTTGCGCTTGATGTGCGATGAGAAAAGTACAAAGGAAATTGCAGATATAGTGGATCTGAGTCCCCGAACAGTTGAAGCGATTCGCGATAAATTAAAATCAAAAACTGGTGCGAAATCAATGGCCGGGTTGGTGATGTATGCTGTGAAAGCAGGCCTTGTAGAACAAGCCTGATTTCAATAAATAAATTTTAAAAGCGGTGATTGTTCACCGCTTTTTTTGTTGACTTTTAGAAAATGAACTGGTTAAATTTTAATGGCAAAATAGTGGCGGAAAACGAACCTATTTTTACAGCAAGCAATAGGGGTTTTAAATATGGTGATGGTATTTTTGAAACCATTAAAGTAACTAGTGGAAAAATTTGTTTGGATCTATTTCATTTTGAAAGGTTGAGGAACAGTCTTCAATTATTACAATTAAATAGCGACCTTTTTACAAATAATTTTTTAGAAAAATCTATTATTCATTTATGCTTAAAAAATAATTGCGAAGCTTCAGCTCGCATACGCTTAGCTGTATATCGTGAGGAAAGAACCAAGGCATCTTTTATTTTGGAAGCCATTCCATTAAAAAATGAAATTACAGAGTGGAATGAAACAGGTTGGAAATTAGGTGTATATCCTCTTGCCCGCAAAAGTTGCGATGCATTTGCCAATTTAAAAAGTGCAAATTTTCTCCCTTACCTAATGGCCCAATCTTATGCTTTAGAAATGGATTGTGATGAAATGCTGGTGCTTAATAGCCATGATAATATTGCAGATGGATCTAAAACAAATTTGTTTTTTATCAAAGAAAAAGAAGTGTATACTCCTTCCTTGCAAGAAGGTTGCGTAGCAGGGGTAATGCGCCGTGCTGTAATAGAAGAATGCAACAAGCTGCTGATTCCTACGCATCAAACAGCTATATCACCTGCAATGGTAGCGGACGCCGATGACGTTTTTATTACCAATGCCATACAAGGAATTAAATGGGTCAGCCAATTTAATCAAAAGAAATACTTAGGTATGGAAGCAAGAATGCTCTACCAAAAATTAGTGAAAAGCAATTTCAATTTTAATTAAAAAACATATTGCCACCTCCACCTTCAAATCGTGGATTTACAAAATTGTTTAGTTTGGAGCCAAAGCGGTAGCTGATACCAAAAGAAGTGTAATAATTATATGCGGAAGCCAATTGGCGGCGACGGGTCAATACTTCTTGTTCCGTCACATCTCCTTTGGGTAAGTATAATTGATCTCTTACCAACCCACCAAATAAAAATACATTGAAAGTTAAGCCACCCGTGATACGAACGTTCACACTGCTGCTCATGCCCAAATTATAATATTCAAAGTTGTGTAAATAATTATGGTAATTAAGCCCAAAATAAGTAGTGCCCCACTTTTGATTATAACTTAAGGATACACTAAGCCCCTGCCCAAATAAGGTCTCTTTTGTTTTGTTATAAAGTGTGGTATCAATGTAATTATTATGGATCACATCCAACCCATACTTTACCGTAAGCAATTTATTATTTACCTCTTTATACGGAAAAAAATTATACTCAATAGCTGGTGTAAAAGAGGTTTGCAATTTGTAATTGGAAAAGGTACTTCTTGATGCCTGCGCATCGTAGCCATACGACCAATGTTCGTTGATGCTGTTTACCAACTGATGGTAGAAACTATAATTTTCATTCTTTACTTCATATTTAGAAACGCCAGATAAACTTTCAAATTCGTAAGTCGTTATATTCTTGCTACCACTTAAGTTAAAAGATACTTTGCGTTTATCCGTGACGCGGTTTGCAGAAAGATTGCTGCTGTAGCGTATGCCTTTATAAATTTTATCTGCATTAAGGTTGCCATTACCACTCACCCGAAATACCCAATAATTCCATTTGTCTTTTGTTGCGGCAATTGGGGCCATTTCTTTGCTGTCGGCTGATTGCTTTAATTCTATTGTAGCAAACTTGGCAACGTCTGTTCGTGCTATAAATGGAATTAAACCAAACTGAACGTACTTTGAAAGTAGTTTACGTGTTTCAAAGTCAGTGCTGTTCGGGTCTGTATTAAACTGAAGTGTGTCCTTTAAATTTTTATAATTATTCTGGCCAAAAAAGATAAGCTGGTAATGACTACCACCGCTTCCGGCTCTTTGTTCTGTTATCAATAAATGCACATCTGCTGCTTTATTATCCAATATAAAATCAACCAGGTTGATCTCTGTTTTTAAGTAACTCATGTCGCAAAAAGTATTGCTACAATCAACAAAAAGTTTGATTTTTTCGGACTTTGTTTGTGCGTTGGAAAATAGACTGGAAAAGGTTGCCAGTCCTATAAGCAGTAAGGATCTCATGTGCGTTTTGATTTAGGAGCAACAAGGTAAAATTGTAATAGCCTTATTAGTGTTAAGACTTACATAATAAAAAGCGAATCGGGATGGTTACTTGCTGGAATGGCATTCTTCAAATTGTAAATTTCATAAAGTTTTACAATCGCTTTTTTTCCTTCCTCACTCAGGTCAGTAGAAAAATTATTTACGTACAATTCAATGTGTTGGCGCATTACAGCTTCTTCCATTTCCTGTGCATTTTCTTTTACATAAGAAGATAGTTGGGGATAAGATGAAAATGAATGCACGAGACTGTTTCTAATCAAGCGATCAATTTTTTCTACAACGGCAGTAGGTAACGATCTTTTAGCAGCTATACAGCCCAACGGAATTGGAGCCTTTTCTTTTTCTTCCCACACTTCTCCGAGGTCGCAAATTTTTGCTAGTCCTTTTTGATGATACGTAAACCTGTTTTCGTGAATAATGACACCAAGATCAACTTCGCCATTTGATACGGCAGCCTCAATTTCGGAAAATAAATAAACCTGCCTGTTAGCAGCATCTGGAAAAGCATAACTCAGTAAAAAATTGGCAGTAGTATTTTCTCCTGGGATGGCGATGGTAGCATGCGCCATGGAAGGCACGGCAGCCGGGTTTTTGGCAATAAGCAAGGGACCAACACCTTTGCCCAAGGCTGAACCTGCAGTAAGAATCACATATTGATTTGTTTGTTGAAACAGAGCAGGAAAGCTAAGCTTGGAGACATCTAACTTTCCTTCAGCTGCCCATCCGTTAAGCGTTTCCACATCTGCAAGTACGGGATCAAATTCGAGGCCTTCCGTATCAATATCATTATGCACTAGGGCGTCAAAAATAAAAGTATCATTGGGGCAGGGAGAAAAGCCGATAGTGATCTTCATATTAAATTATTTTTAAAATAAGTTGTTGCAATTCGTTATTAAGTGCCGTTATCGCTTTATCCAATGCCCATTTTCTTTTATCACGTTCTCCTACAAAATTAGATACGGACCGCAGTTGCAAAAAAGGAATATTTTCAATGCCCGCCACATAATGTAAAGCGGCTCCTTCCAGGCTTTCCAGGCTTGCTTCCCATTCCGTTTTGTAGTATTTTATTTTCTTTGGGTTGGTGGTAATCTCATTTACCGTTACTGCACTTACAACTGGAAGGGCCGCTATTTCTAAAAGAGGTTGGTGCTTATTGGGCAGTCTTTTATTTTGCCAGGGAAGGCTGTTTTCGTTTAGTAAATTCAAATCAAAAAGGGAAAGAAAATTTTCTTTTTCTTCCACGCCGGCATCACCTATTACTTCATTGCCTACTACCGCTACCGCACCCAATGAATAGTCAGTAGTTAGTGAACCAGCCACACCTGCCTGTAAAATAATGGATGGTTTTGTAGTGAAAACCCCTTTTGTTATCGCGTAGGTTGCAGCTATCATTCCTACCCCGGTGATGAGTAATTGAATGGTGTTTTCTAATCCTTTTTTTTTGATGAATTCTTTGGTATGTGATACTTCAAACTCTGTGGCCGCACAAAGCAAAATTTGCATCTATAAAACTAATCACAGTTATTAATTTGAAGCCTATTATTTATTTGCCAATGGCCACAAAAATGGTTCACCGCTGCCATTTATATATTATACCGGAACTAATGAATACGTGATGAAATGAGGAACTTTTTTTCTTGATATCCTACCTAAACTTTCTAAATAACGAAACGGTTAATCCTAAAGTGAAAGCCATTAAAGTCACTAGTTCCATGATTACCTTTGCTCCATAATAAATTGGTAGCAAAAAATGGTGTACCTCACTCGTGTAGAGCATTTTAACGCAGCGCATAAACTATACAACCCAACTTGGAGCGCTGAAAAAAATGATGAAGTTTTTGGCAAATGCGCCAACGAAAATTGGCATGGACATAACTATGAATTGTATGTAACGGTAAAGGGAAATCCAGACAAGGACACCGGCTTTGTGTTTGATGTAAAAAGATTAAGTTTAATAATTAAAGATCATATTCTGGATAAATTAGACCATCGGAATTTGAACATAGATGTGGAATTTTTAAGCGGTCAATTTTGTTCTACAGAAAACCTTGCTATTGCCATTTGGCAACAGCTGACACCGCATTTGCCGCAAGCGGTGCAACTTCATTGCATTAAGCTATATGAAACACCTCGCATCTATGTTGAATATTTTGGTAATTAAATTTTAACTATGTCTCAAAAAGTTGCTGTCTATCGTCGCGAACATTTTAATGCTGCTCATCGTTTATACAATAAGGATTGGGCAAATGAAAAGAATACGGATGTATTTGGGAAATGTAGCTTACCTAATTATCATGGCCACAATTACGAGTTGGAAGTGAAAATAGTAGGAGAAATTGATCCGGAAACAGGCTTTGTTATTGATCTTAAAAAGTTGTCTGATATAGTAAAGGAAAATGTGTTGGATAAATTTGATCATAAAAACTTAAACCTCGATACAAAAGAATTCAAAGAATTAAATCCAACGGCTGAAAATATTGCGGTTACTATTTATCAATTGCTACGTCCTGTATTAGAGCCAGAGTTTGATTTATACATTCGCTTGTACGAAACACCGAGGAACTTTGTAGAGTATCCGGTAGGTTAATGATTGTTTACGTGACTTATTTTCAAGCGGGAAAATAGACTTACTGTATCACCCACACGGACTTATAAAAATTAAATATTAAAATCAAATGTCTTATACAAAAAAGGAAAGTTTTGACGAAGAAGTAACCAATAGTTTGGCTGATAATTATCGTAATATATTGAATTTGCTGGAGGAGGATGTAGAACGGGACGGATTGAAAAAAACACCGGAGCGTATGACCAAAGCGATGCAATACATGACGCAAGGTTATCAGCAAGATGCTGTTTCCATTTTGAATAGTGCCCGCTTTGAAGAGCAGATCAGCGAAATGGTAATAGTAAAAGATATTGAGTTGTACTCTATGTGCGAGCACCACCTGATTCCATTTTTTGGCAAAGCCCATATTGCCTATATACCCAATGGCTACATCACAGGGTTAAGTAAGTTGGCAAGAGCAGTAGATGTTTTTGCGCGCCGGTTTCAGGTGCAGGAGCGGTTGACCACACAAATATTAAGTGCTGTAAAAGAAAGTTTGAATCCATTGGGAGTAGCGGTTGTTATTGAGGCAAAGCACTTATGCATGATGATGCGTGGAGTGCAAAAACAAAATTCAGTAACTACTACTTCTGCATTTGACGGTGAGTTTCTGCATAACCATGTAACCCGCGATGAATTTTTAAAATTGATTTCATCAAAACTCAGTTAGTTTTCCGTTTCAAACTACCTTAACAAAAATACGTTGGATGAAGCACGCATTCGTTTTTCCAGGACAGGGAGCACAGTTTACCGGCATGGGAAAAGAGCATTACGATCATAATGCCTTTGCTAAAAGGCTTTTTGAGCAGGCGAATGAACAATTAGGTTTTCGCATTTCTGATACCATGTTTGGTGGCACGGAAGAAGAATTAAAAAAAACAAATATTACCCAACCAGCTATTTTTCTTCACTCTGTTATTGCTTTTAAAACGATAGAAGGTACAAAGCCGGACATGGTAGCCGGCCATTCACTTGGCGAATTTTCAGCCCTTGTGGCCAATGGTACATTGCGCTTTGAAGATGGCTTAAACCTGGTAAGTCTTAGGGCAAAGGCAATGCAGCAAGCTTGTGAATTGCAACCGTCCACTATGGCAGCCGTGCTAGGTTTGGCCGATGAAAAAGTAGAAGAAATTTGCAAAAGTATAACTGATGAAAGCGGTGAAATAGTAGTGCCAGCCAATTATAATTGCCCTGGGCAATTGGTTATTTCCGGTACGGTAAAAGGAGTGGAGCTTGCCTGCGACGCATTAAAAGCTGCCGGCGCAAAAAGGGCCCTGATGCTACAGGTTGGCGGAGCTTTTCACTCTCCATTAATGGAGCCGGCAAAGGAAGAACTAAAGAAGGCCATTGAGTCAACTCACTTTAATTCACCATCCTGCCCGGTGTACCAAAACGTGGTAGCAAAGGGAATAATTGATAAAGAAAAAATTCAGCATAATTTAATTGAACAGTTGACAAGTGCCGTGCGGTGGACACAATGTGTGCAGGCAATGATAGGAGATGGCGCTTCCCGTTTTACAGAAGTCGGTCCCGGGAAAGTGCTTCAAGGATTGATTTTAAAAATTGAAAAAGGTGCCGAGACGGCAGGAGTAAATTAGGAAAAGGTAATACCGCAATTCACCCATTCTCCATCAAAAGCTGCATCGTATTTACGATAAAAATTTAAGGCCTGTTCGTTCCATTCCAGCACTTGCCACATCATGCCATTAAAATTTTTGTCCTTGGCTTCTTCTATCAACCGGTCAAACAATAATTTACCTATTCCCTGACCACGCATTTCTTCTGCTACATAAAAATCTTCAAGATACAGCCGCTGCCCTTTCCAGGTACTGAACCGGATATAATAAAGAGCGAACCCTTGGACCACACCATCTACTTCCGCTACAAATGCCCACCATACCGGTTTGCTGCCAAAACCACTTTCTGTAAAATGTGCTAGGGTTACGGTTACTTCATTCGGAGCCTTTTCGTACCGGGCCAGCTCTTTTACCAATTCCAAGATGCGTGCACAATCTTCCGATACCGCATTTCTGAGGTTGATATTCATAATTAGTTAGGATTACATTTTGAAAGAATTACGAAACTACATTTTCAATGCCAACAAAATTTGAGGAGTTTTTTTATTTCATAATTCAATTACCAAAATCATTTAAAAGATATTTGCGATACCGAATTCCAAAACAGCATTTGAAAATAAGTAAAGAATGAAACCTCTGTTGCTTTCGTACGCAGCGTATAATCTTTGGGCCAACCAACAAATAATGGTCCGGTTAAAAACATTGCCCACTTCGGTGCTATATACAAAAGTGCGCAGCAGTTTTGAAAGCCTTTATGCTACCGTTTTGCATTTATTGGATGCAGAAAATATGTGGTCGCAACGAATACATTTGGCAGAAAAAGTAGTACGGCCAAGTGATCTGTTTACCGGCGATTTTGAATCCCTTTCAGAAAAGTTGTTGCATCAATCCGAAGCATGGTATAATTGGGTGAGCAAAATGCAAGACCGGATGATAGCGCATGAGATAATTTATTACAACACCAAAAAAGAACCTTTTAAGCAACCCGTTTCCGACATTCTATTACACCTTTTTAATCACAGTACTTTCCACCGCGGCCAACTAATAAATATAATGCGGCAATTGGATCTGGATGCGTTACCCAATACCGATTACATTAATTGGTGCAGAAAGTATAACGTGTAAAAGACTATTGTTTTGGTAAGGAAATTATTTTCCTTTATTTACGGCTGCTTCCGAAATCAAATCATCAATCTCATTCAATTTATCAGTGAGGCCATATTTTGCATAAATATCACGGGCATATTGGAGGTAAGTTACATTCAAGGATTGTTTTTGGTTGCTCCTATCCTTAAAAATGGTTAGCAGCATATTTAAGATGCCAATCAATTCATCTTTCATATCAAGCGTCTTATACATACGTGCAATGTTGTAGTAGTAAGCACCTTCCTCCGGAGACAGCTCAATTGTTTTTTTCTGATAATCAAGTGCCTTAATATTATTTTTTACATCGTATTCTATATTGGCTAAAATATTATAGAAAGCCGCTTTGTCCTTGTCTGATAAGTCTTTTTGCAGCGCTTTATTGGTGGTGGAGTTCAGGTAATCATACTCGTCCTTTATGGTCAATGCAGCGGAGTAAAACTGGTACAAGGCAAATAAGGAAACGCTTAAGATAGAAGCAGTAAGCTGTTCAAAATTTTTATCCAATATATCTTTTACAATAGGCACACCGGAGGGCTCGTATACTTCTACAATGGTGGATGCCATATCGAGGTGCAGATTTGCATCGTGGTTGATGTTCATGAATCTTTTTAATGCCGATACAGCCAAAGCATAATTGCCACTGTTATATGCGCTGTAAAATGCCGTTACCGGGTTTTGCGGCGTACCATTTTCTTTTTGATCTACCGAGGCCGCAGGGGTGGAGGTGCCTATTGAATCCAGCTTTCGTTCTATACGGTTAAGTGTAGTAGCAATGCTATTTAATGAGGCTCCGGATGATTTGGAAGAGTACCCTATTTGCTCCAGCTCATTAATAAATTTGCGCAGCGTATCAATTGATTCCCGTGTTTTTCGCGGATCGGAGAGGTCATAATCAATCGTTCTGATACCGGCAATATCAAAAGGAATTTGTTCTCCTTTTCGCTTGATGTGAATAAAGGGTTTTGCGGTTTCATGCCGCCTTCCTGTTTCATAAAATACATTTGGATTTTGATTGCTCAGATCGATAATGCACAACTCAGAATTTTGCACCAGGTTGATGATGTCTTCGGTAATGGCATTTGTATTAAAAATCTTATCGCCACGTACCACATTAAAGTCAAATTTTTCCAATGCAGGTTCTATGATGAGATCAAAAAGATCATCGGCAGCTTTCCTTGTATCTGAGCCATCCTGGCCAATAGGAGAGATTACAAAACAGGTCTTCATTATAATATAGTTTTGGTGAAAAGAACAACTTACTATCGCATCAAAGGGTTACTGTACGTCGTCTTTGCTCCGCAATCTCAGATTATAATTTATGTTTTTAAAAGGCCGGGATTTGTCTAAAGTAAGGAATATAAAGGAGAACATGAATCCATCAATAAGCCCATTTTACCAGGGTAGCTCCCCAGGTAAATCCGCCTCCAAAGGCCGCTAATACCAGGTTGTCGCCTTTGTTTAGTTGATGCCGCCACTCCCACAAGCAAAGGGGTATAGTGGCTGCTGTAGTATTTCCATATCGGGTAATATTCATCATTACTTTATCCAGCGGCAGTCCCATTCGGTTAGCAGTAGCATCAATGATGCGCTTGTTGGCCTGATGCGGCACCAGCCAGGCAATATCGTTTCCGGTAAGGTTATTACGTTCCAAAAGTTCGGCAGCCACATCAGCCATGCCTTTCACTGCTGCTTTAAATACCGGCTGTCCATCCTGAAATACAAAGTGCTCTTTATTGGCAACGGATTCTGCAGATGGCGGACTTACAGAACCGCCTGATTTCATGTATAAATATTGACGGCCGCTGCCATCACTTTTTAAATTGCTATCCTGTATTCCATAGCCCTCTGTATTTGGTTCCAGCAATACAGCCGCCGCTGCATCACCAAATAAAATGCAGGTAGTCCGGTCGCTGTAATCCGTGATGGCACTCATTTTATCAGCGCCTACCACTATTACTTTTTTATACCGCCTGCTTTCTATCAGTGCGGCACCTGTGGTTAATCCAAAGAGGAAACCACAGCACGCGGCTTCAAGGTCAAAACCCCAACAATTTTTGGCACCTATTTTATCTGCAATGATGTTTGCTGTTGCCGGAAACACCATGTCCGGCGTCACCGTGCAGCAAATGATCACATCTATTTCCATCGGGCTGATGCCTCTCTTTTCGCATAATTGTAAAATGGCGGGAGCCGCCATATCTGAAGTGCCCAAACCTTCCCCTTTCAAAATCCTTCTTTCCTCCACGCCGGTTCTTGATTTGATCCATTCATCGTTCGTATCCACCATCTTTTCCAGGTCAGCATTGGTCAGTTTATCTTCCGGTAAAAAGGCTCCAGTTGCTGTAATTGCTGCCGTTATTTTTTGATTCATTTGAGGAATATAAAATTTATTGTACCGTCGCGAAGATAGAAAATTGTTGACGTTTGTTTAATGGGCCTAAATCGGAATATTTTTGCAATCTCAAAATAGGATCGGGCAAAAATGTAGCTGCTTAAATGAGATATGGGTAACCGGCTTTGGATCTTTGCGCAACAACTCTTGCGACGCTCCGTTCCACAAAAAGTAATTCTATTGAGCCAGGCCACACCTGTTTACTTTATCTTTTTTCAAAATAATATGAACGCTCGTTTTTCCTTCTCATATTATTTTCTACTATTTCTTCAGGTTGACGTTGCCACTTTTAATTTGGAAGGGAATAATTTAAAAAGAAATAATTCCGCATCCTCTATTTTGCGAAAGCAATAAAAAAATATAACGTGTAACCTGCGAGGCACCTGCTTTTTACAACCTTCTTTTATTATCCTTTGATTATATTATTTTCGCCCCCATGATTGCTTATTTAAAAGGATCTTTTGTAAAGAAAACACCAGCTTCTGTGGTGCTTGATGTAGGTGGAATAGGCTACGATGTGCAAATAAGCTTAAATACGTATTCAAAAATTCAAGACCTCAAGGAAGGAACGTTGCAAACCCACCTTCTTGTGCGGGAAGATGCACACATTCTTTTTGGTTTTTTTGAAGCTACAGAAAAGGAAATGTTTTTGATGCTTTTAGCTGTGTCCGGCATTGGTGCGTCCACGGCTCGTGTTATGCTTTCTTATATGAAGCCAGACGAATTGAGCCGCGCCATTGTGCAAGGCAATGCCAAGCTTTTAGAAGGTATTAAAGGCATTGGAAAAAAAACAGCAGAACGAATAGTTTTAGAGCTGCGGGATAAGTTGACAAGGCAACCTTTGGATGCAACTATTTCCTCATGGAAAGGCAATACATTGCAGAACGATGCGTTAAATGCATTGATAGCTTTAGGCATTAACCGGCAGGCGGCAGATACAGTACTTCAAAAGGTATTGGATCAGCAACCGGAGCTTGGTGTGGAGGCTTTGATAAAAAAGGCCTTGCAATCTCTTTAATATCCTATTTTGATTAACCATTAATTGTTTTTTGAGAAATTAACTTGGAACCCACTTCTGCCAATATAGTGCGTACACTAGTGTTAACTGCTATGCTGCTCTTCTTTTGCAGGTATACTAGTGCCTTTGCTTTTCAGCAACCTCCAGCCTCCACGCAGGATACTACAAAATATCCCTTGACCGATCGACGCGGAGATCCTTATACTTATCCCAATAGAAATTCATTTGACTTTTCTGATACCGCTTTTGTAAAAAGAAAGGTGGAGTATGACCCGGTGACCCGTCAATACTTTGTAATTGAAAAAGTAGGAAACCGCTTTTACCGTACCCCGATGACGTTTACCATGAAAGAGTTTATAGAACTCCAAGGCAAGCGGGACGAGGCAGAATATTTTCGGAAAAGGGCTGCCACACTTACTTCATTAAACCGGAGGAATGTAAAACCAAACTTTGGGTTCAATCCGGATTGGGTAAACCGGATCACAGGAAATAAAAAAGTAGAAATTCATCCTTCGGGGTACGTAGATATAGCCGCGGGTTACCAGGGACAAAATATAAAAAATCCAACGCTGCCGGAAAGAGCCAGAAAGAATGGTGGCTTTGATTTTAATATGAATGCCCAGCTGCAGGTGGATGCTAACATTGGAGATAAAATTCACTTGCCCATCAATTACAATACCCTTGCTAATTTCGATTATGAAAATCAGTTGAAGCTCGATTACCATGGCAAGGACGATGAAATTTTAAAATTGTTTCAGGCCGGTAATGTAAGCTTTTCTTCCAAAGGCACGTTGATACCAGGAGCTCAATCCTTGTTTGGAGTAAAGTCTCAGTTGCAGTTTGGAAAATTGTATGTAACCACAGTATTGGCCAACCAGCGTTCTCAACGACAAAGCCTTGGATTGCAGGGTGGAACGGCTTCGCAATCTTTTGTAATAAAGGGAGATGAATACGAAGAGAACCGTCACTTTTTGATGGCGCAATATTTCCGTAAAAATTATAATAGGGCCATGCGGGAGCTGCCTATTGTTCACTCCAATATTCAAATACAAAGAGTAGAGGTGTGGGTCACCAATCGTACCGGCATCACCACAGATACCCGCGATGTAGTGGCACTGATGGACCTTGGAGAAGACTCCACTTTCGGGCCGTGGAATGGCATTCCGGGCGTTCTTCCTTCCAATGGGGCTAATGATCTTTACCGCACTATTCTAGCAAATCCCAATAGTAGAAATTCAACAGAAGTACAAAATATATTGTCCGGCCTTAGCCTTCGCCCGGTGCAGGATTTTGAAAAAACGTTTGCCCGAAAATTGCAACCGGGTGATTATTATTTTAATCCGCAGATTGGATTTATTTCTCTTAACCAACCGCTTCAGGCAGATGAAGTGTTGGGTATTGCGTATCAATATACTTACAATGGAAAGGTATACCAGGTTGGGGAGTTTTCACAGGATGTACCACCAGATAGCAGTGGCAACAGGCAGAATGTATTGTTTCTTAAATTATTAAAGGCCACCTCGCAACGACCCAATTTACCTATTTGGGATTTAATGATGAAGAATGTGTACAGCGTGGGTTATGGCCAGTTGGAGCGTCAGGATTTTAAATTGGATATAGTGTACGAGGAGCCAAGTCTTGGTCGCAAAAGATATTTGCCTTTCAGCAGTGTAAAGCCACAATACCAGGGCACGCCTATTCTTACATTGGATAACCTGGATCGGCTTAATAACCAGAATGACCCACAGCCGGATGGAGTTTTTGATTATGTAGAAGGCTTCACAGTTATCTCTGCGCAAAGCAGGATTATTTTCCCTGTATTGGAGCCCTTCGGCCGCGACCTCGAATATGTGTATCCATCACTCGATTCTGCCCGGAAATATCTATATTATCCATTATACGATACCATCAAAGCGATTGCCCAAACCTATGCCAATCTTAATCGGTTTGAGTTGGTTGGCCGGTCCAAATCTTCTTCTAATTCAGATTACCAATTAGGTTTTAATATACCAAGAGGTTCTGTTACGGTCACCGCTGGTGGCCAGGTGCTGCAGGAAAATATTGACTACGAAATAAATTACGATTTAGGCACATTGCGCATTACTAATGCCGCTATTATAAATGCCGGATTGCCGGTACAGGTGCAATATGAAAACAATGCAAGCTTTGGCTTGCAAACAAAAAACTTTATGGGCCTTCGGTTGGATTATTTATTGAACCGAAATCTTTCAGTAGGAGGTACAATGGCAAGATTGGGCGAACGGCCTTTCTTTACCAAACAGGGTTATGGAGAAGATCCGATTCGTAATACAATGTATGGAGTTGATTTTGACTACCGCAACAATATTCCACGGCTTAGTAAATGGTTGGATAAATTACCTTTTTATTCTACCAAAACAATGTCATCCATCACGGCCTACGGCGAAGCCGCCGCACTGCAACCAGGCCACTCACCGCAAATAGGAAAAGGTGGAGACGGGGCTATATACCTTGATGATTTTGAAGGCACCCGAAGTTCTATTGATCTTCGTTTTCCTCTCATAAGTTGGACGCTTGCCTCTACACCGCAAGGAGCTACCGATGCTAATGGATCTATACTTTTTCCTGAAGGGGAATTAAATAACAACCTGCAGTATGGATTCAACAGAGCAAAGCTTGCCTGGTATAATATTGAATCCGTTTTGCAGGAACGCAGAAATCAAAATAACCCGCTGCGTAATAATGCGGACGAACTTTCCAAGCCGGAAACAAGACAGGTATTGCAACAGGAAATATTTCCACAACGGAGTTCCGATATTACTCAAAGCATCATTACAACTTTTGATCTTTCTTATTTCCCCACAGAAAAAGGACCATATAATTATCAAACGGATCTTGATCTTGCCGGGCGGCTAAAGCAACCTAAAAAAGCGTGGGGTGGTATCATGCGCAACATTGACCAGACTGATTTCGAAACCGGCAATATTGAATTCATTGAATTTTGGTTGCAGGATCCTTTTATTTTAAAACCGGGCAGCAAGGGAGGTAAATTATATTTTAACCTCGGTAATATTTCGGAAGATGTATTGCGTGATGGTAAACGTTTGTATGAAAACGGCCTTCCTACACCCAGCAACCCAAATGTACCTCTTGATGAAACAGTGTGGGGTAAAGTACCCCGAAATCCAATTCAGGTAACCAATGCGTTTAGCAACAACCCGGAAGACCGTCCTTTTCAGGATGTTGGTTTTGATGGATTGACGGATACCGCGGAGGTAAGAAAGTTTGCACCTTATTTAAACCAGTTAGCTGCGCAATATGGCAATGGCCCGGTTTATCAAAAAGCTGCGGCAGACCCATCTGCTGATAATTTTGTAGGCTATCGGGATGGTAGTTATGATAAAGCAAATGCGGGCATATTGGAGCGGTACAAAAACATTAATAACCCACAAGGCAATTCAAAGATTGCTGGAGCCGGTGACCAATTTTCCAATGCCTTTACACTCTACCCCGATCAGGAAGAATTGAACAGAGACAATACCTTAAATGAGATAGAAGAATACTTTCAATACCGTATAGACCTTAAGCCAAACATGCGGGCAGGTACCAATTATATAACGGACCGCCGTGAGGTGGATGTGCGACTTGCCAATGGAGGCAGCCGCCGCGAAAGCTGGTATTTGTTTCGGATACCCATTAAAGAATTTGCAGCCAAAGTGGGCAACATTCCTGATTTTAAATCCATACGTTTTATTCGTATGTTTTTAACTGATTTTGAGGATTCAACTACCCTCCGCTTTGCCAAATTAGAATTGATACGCAATCAATGGAGGAAATTTACATTTGAACTTGATACAACAGGACAATACCTGACACTACCGGCCAACGACCCAACTAGTGTAGAAGTGCTTGCAGTAAACATTGAAGAAAATGACCAACGCCAACCCATACCATACCGACAGCCACCAGGCATTTTGCGCCAACAGCAAATAAGCAATAACAACATTCAAATTTTTGAAAACGAGCAATCTTTAAGCTTAAAAGTTTGCAACCTTTTCCAGCGTCAAACAAGAGGTGTTTTTAAAACACTTACTTACGACTTGCGCCAATATGGTAAGTTGTCCATGTTTGTACACGCAGAATCTTCTAAGTCACCCGGAACTGATATAAATGATGGAGACCTGAACGCTGTATTGCGCATTGGTAATGATTTTGTAAGTAATTATTATGAAATAAAAGTGCCGTTGAAAATTACTCCGTGGGGCACGCGTGATTCAGCAGGCATTTGGCCTTCCCGAAATAATTTTGATTTTGACCTTTCACAACTGACCTCTTTAAAAACGAAAAGAAATACCAGCGGCGTATCTACTTCACAATATTATAAACAGACAGGGCCGGATGGAAAAACGTTTGCCATTGTAGGCAATCCGAACCTCGGAGAAGTAAGAGGAATGTTGGTAGGAGTAGAAAATGTAAAAAAAGAAATTGCTTGTACTGAAGTTTGGTTTGATGAATTGCGGCTTTCCAAATTAGATGAACGGGGCGGATGGGCCGCTCTTGGTCGCTTGGATCTGCGTATGGCCGACCTTGGAAATTTAAGCTTTACCGGAAGTGCCCGCAGCATGGGCTTTGGCTCGCTGGAGCAGCGGGTAAATGAAAGAAGTCATGAAGATTTTGTGCAAATGGATCTTAGTACCAATCTGGACCTGGGAAAACTGGTGCCTAAAAAAGCAGCCGTGCAAATTCCGGTATATGCCGGCCTCAGCAAAACTACCAGTACTCCGGAATACGATCCTTATGATCTTGATCTTCGGTTGAAAGATAAATTGCGCAATGCCACTTTATCTGCTCATGATAAAGATTCCATCCGGCGCGATGCTATTGACGACCTGACCATAAAAACGGTAAATTTTACCAATGTAAAAAAGATCAAAACAAATGGCAAAACACCATTGCCGTGGGATATATCAAACATAGATCTTAATTATTCTTATACCCACCAACAGCGCACCAATCCGCTGATTGAAAGTGAGGATATAAAAAGAACACGAGGCGCTATTGCATATAACTATTTGGTACAACCAAAATTTGTTGAACCATTCAAAGGATTGATCCGTTCCAAGTCGCCCTGGTTTTCGTTGATAAGAGATTTTAATTTCAATTACCGCCCCTCTACTATATCTGTAAAAGCAGATGTCTTTCGGCAGTTTAGTTCCTTACGATCCCGCAATGTAGGTTCATCATATAAGCTGCCGGAAACCTTTGATAAATACTTTTACTTTGACCGGTATTACACTATGCGTTGGGATCTTACCCGGTCCGTCACTTTTGATTTTAATGCCGTTAATAATGCAAGAGTAGATGAACCTTTTGGCCGGTTAGATCAAAAATGGAAAAGGGATTCAGTACAAAAGAATTTTTGGAAAGGGGGTCGTACCACAAGGTACCATCACGATGCTACGCTGTCTTATAGCTTGCCAACACAAAAATTACCCTTGCTGGATTGGACAACCTTTACGGTAAGCTATACGGCAAAGTATGATTGGATTGCTGCTTCTTTATTAGCAAAAAATTTAGGCAATACTTTTTTAAATGGACAAACCAGGAATGCAACCGGTGAGTTGAACTTTGACCAGCTTTACAATAAATGGAAGTTTTTAAGAAATGTAAATTCTGATGCGCCGGCACCTAAAAAAATAAAGAACAATGGTGCAGATACGGCAGCAAATAAGGTGAAAGATCCGAATGCTGTCACTCGGATACCGGTCATACCAAGAGTGTTTGCCCAATTGGCTACGTCATTAAAAAGAATTGGTATTCAATATTCTGAAGACCTCGGCACCTTGCTTCCTGGTTACTTAGACAGTACTCAATTTTTAGGCATGGATCTGCGAAGCCATTACCCGGGCTGGGGTTATGTATTCGGTTATCAACCCGACACAAGCGACATCAATAAATTTGGTCAGCGCGGATTGCTGTCAAGAGATAGTCTTTTCAATCAACTCATTCAACAACGGTACAATCAACGCATAGGATTAACAGCTCAGGTAAGTCCTTTCCGTGATTTGAATATTGATATTACACTGGATAGAACCTACGACAAACAATACTCTGAACTGTATAAAGACACAGGAAATAATTCAGGACTTCATCGCTACAATCCATATGCTACCGGCAGCTTCAGCATGAGTTATATTTCCTACCAGACCCTGTTTGAAAAATTTAATCCAAACGAAATATCAAAAACCTTCAAACAGTTTGAAGCCAACCGAACTATTTTATCAAAACGTATTGGAAAATTAAATCCATATGGTACCGGCGTGCGACCTGATGGATACTACGAAGGCTATGGCCGCTATGCGCAAGATGTATTGATACCAGCCTTTATTGCAGCTTATACCGGTAAAGATCCATTGACGGTGGAGCTATTAAAAAACTCCAACCCGACCTTGCGATCCAATCCTTTTTCCCGCTTGTTGCCAAAGCCCAATTGGAACATAACGTACAATGGACTTTCAAGGATAAAAGGGTTGGAAAAAGTATTCAGCAATGTCACCCTCAGGCATGGATACAATAGTACGCTAAGCATGAACAGCTTTAATACTGCCCTGTTGTTTCAAGATCCATTCCGTGTGGGCTATCCTTACTTCCGCGATACGCTGACCGGTAATTATATTCCTTATTTCCTCGTTCCTAATATTACTATTTCTGAGCAGTTCAGTCCATTAATAGAAGTAGACCTGACGTTTACCAATCAACTCTCCACACGGTTTGAATGGAAGAAAAGCAGAACACTTAGTTTAAGTTTGGTCGATTATCAATTGGCAGAAAATCAATCTACGGAATACACGGTGGGCTTCAACTGGCGCAAAAGAGGAGTGCCGTTTTTGCAAAATGTAAAGCTTGGAAAAAACGGTAAAAAACTGGACAACGATGTAACGTTCCGGTTTGACTATACTATGCGGGACGATGCTACAGCCAATACGAAGCTTGATCAAAATATTTCATTTGGTACTGCCGGACAAAAATTAATTCGCATAGCACCTTCCATTGATTATGTGTTGAATAGCCGCATCAACCTTAAATTTTATTTCGAACAAAATCACATCATTCCAAAAATTTCCGGCACCTCAGAGATCGTTACTACCAGAGGCGGAGTGCAGGTACGGGTTTCTTTGGCTCAATAAATTAATACGGGATTAAGATGTAAGAGGAAATGCAATCTTTTGATTACCGGCAGTAGAATAACTATGAAACTGCAGTGGCGACGCTCCGTTCAACATAACCAATTCTGTTGATCTAATTTATAAGAAAATGTATTTAATTACTGAAGGTTCGAATAAGAATTTTATCATTCACCTTCAAAACGTAATAATGAAATAACAGTTGCTACTCATATTTCAAATAAAGTCAACTGTATTCTCTAGAACCATAAAAGCCTGCAATAAATTTCCTTTATTGTTTCCCTTTCCTCCATTCCATTATTTAAATTTGCAGCATGATAGAGCGCACGCAGGTGATACCCGTAATGGAGCAATTGGCCGCCTTTAAAGAAATTGCAGGTGACCAGTTTGTTTTTGTAGATGAAGAAGTATTGCACCAATATGCACATGATGAAACGGAAGACCTTCACTTTTTACCGGACGTAGTGATCAAACCACGCACAGCAGAAGAAATCAGCCGCATTTTGAAAATTTGTAACAAGCATAAAATACCTGTAACGCCAAGAGGTGCCGGCACTGGCTTAAGTGGTGGCGCCTTGCCACACTTGGGCGGAGTGCTGCTGTCCATAGAGCGGTTTAATCAAATAATAGATATAGACGAACGCAACTTGCAGGTAACCACCGAAGCAGGTGTAATAACAGAAGTGCTACAAAACGCAGTTCGTGAAAAAGGACTTTTTTACCCTCCTGATCCAAGCAGCCGGGGTTCCTGTTTTATAGGAGGCAACATTGCTGAAAATAGTGGAGGCCCCAAGGCTGTAAAGTATGGTGTAGTGAAAGATTATGTGTTGAATTTAGAAGTGGTATTGCCCACTGGAGAAATAATCTGGACCGGAGCCAATGTATTAAAAAATGCAACCGGCTACAACCTCACGCAACTCATGGTAGGCAGCGAAGGCACTTTGGGTATTGTTACCAAAATTGTTTTAAAATTAATTCCACATCCCAAGCACGATTTGTTGATGCTCGTGCCATTTAAATCTCCGGAAAATGCCTGTGCAGCAGTCAGTGCTACTTTCCGCGCCGGGTTTACTCCAAGTGCTATGGAATTTATGGAGCGGGATGCTTTGGAGTGGACCATGAAGTTTGTTGATAATTCCATCGTTCCTTTTTCCGAAGATATCAATGCACACCTTTTAATAGAAGTGGATGGTAATGACCTGGATGTGCTGATGAAAGAAATGGAAGGCATTGCCGCCATTATGATGGGTTTTGATTGTGCGGATATTTTATTTGCAGATGATGCGCAGCAAAAAACTGAATTGTGGAAACTGCGCCGTCGCGTAGGAGAAGCTGTAAAATCTAATTCCGTTTATAAAGAAGAAGACACGGTGGTGCCGCGGGCTGAGCTGCCGGTGCTGCTCAAAGGAGTCAAAGACATTGGGAGAAAATACGGATTTAAATCGGTGTGCTACGGGCATGCCGGAGATGGCAACCTTCATGTAAATATTATAAAAGGAAACCTAAGCGACGAAGAATGGAACGGATCATTAAAAGGAGGAATTGTAGAAATATTTGAGTTGGTTAAAAAGTTGGGAGGCACTATTAGTGGAGAGCATGGAATTGGATTGGTGCAGAAAGAATACATGCCTATAATATTTGATTCAGTACAACTGCGGTTGATGAAAGAAATAAAAAAATTATTTGACCCTGCTAACATTTTAAATGCCGGAAAAATTTTTGAATTATGATAAATGGTTCAGAAAATAAAGTGGTAGCGGAAGTAAATGGGACCAGAAAGTTATATTTTGCAATGGTAGGTGGCCTTATTGTATTCTTAGCCGTTTCATTAGCGATAAATAAATTGCAAGGTCCTTTTCTAAAAGAGCTTCGGTTTCTAAATACGTTCCTCATAGCCACTTTTATCATCAGCATAATTGCCTTGCTGGTAGCCAACCGGTTGTACCACAACAAAAGCCTGGCGGTAATAAATGCAGCGGACACTATTGAAAAAAAGATGGAAGATTACCGGTCTGTTTTACTAGCAACAGTTGCTATTGCTGAATTTCCCGCCCTCATTTCTATAATAGGTTCTTTAATTACGGGTAACTATATCTTTCTTGCAATAGCAGCCTTAGTTATTGCGTTCCTTTTAAAGAAGATTCCAACGGAAAAAAATTTTATCCAAATAGTGGGCACTACCGCTTCAAGTACTTCCTTTTAATATTATGACTACTATGAAAAAATGGTTACTAATTATATGTTTGTTTTCCATTGGTTATGCCAGCCATTGCCAGGAAGAAGAACCTGCAAAGAAGAAAGGATTTCAAAAAGAAAAACTGTTTATTGGCGGTAATTTCGGAATCACCTTTGGAGATTACACTTTATTAAATATTTCCCCACAATTAGGGTATCATTTTAATAAAACAATAGCTGCAGGCATTGGTATCAATGCACAATACATTAGCTACAAACAGCGTGATTATTACACCAATGATCCGGTGTATAAAACGTCAAGCGCCGTTGGAGGCTTAAATATTTTTGGAAGAGTTTACCCCATGCAAAATGTAATGTTGCAGGTGCAGCCGGAGATGAATTATGTATTTGGAAAAGACACCTATTATACCGGCACTCCTATGGGTACTTTCAATAGGGATGCTGTAATTGTGCCCTCACTTTTATTGGGTGGAGGAGCCGTATTTCCGGCAGGCAGAGGCGCTTTAATTGCCTCAGTTTTTTATGATGTATTGCAGCAGGATAACAACCCTTATGGCAAGCGTCCTATTTACAACTTTGGGTACAATATTGGTTTTTAATCTATGAGGTAAGGTTCCATTTCACGTGGAGTTTGCAACACGGTGATCTGTTCATTCAAAGCGCCATACAGAAATCCTTCTTTGGTCACTAGTTCTAAATGCTGTAATAAATGAGTGTAAAAACCGCCTGAGTTTAGGATAAATACTTTTTTATCATGAATGGATAACTGGTTCCAGGTAAGCATTTCAAACAATTCATCCAGCGTACCAAAACCACCGGGTAGTATAATGGCCGCATCACACAATTCGTACATTTTTCGTTTGCGTAAATGCATGTCATCAACCACCAAAAGTTCTGTAATGTTATCGTGTTGGTGCTCCCAGTTTAACAGCACTTGAGGGATCACCCCTCTTACTTCACCCTTGTGGTCCATGCACCCATCAGCCACACATCCCATCAGCCCTTTTTTGCCTCCTCCGTATATAATTGTGATGCCGTAAGTGGCCATTAATTTTCCTAATTCATTGGCGTGGTATAAATAGATTGGATTTTCACCTTGCTTAGAACCGCAAAAGACTGCTAGTGATTTTATGGGCATATTATGAATTGAATATTGGACACAAAAGGAAACTAAATTTTTATATCTTCAAAAATTCTTAAGCCGTATTCATAAAATATAACGCATGTCGCCAATTGTTTTGTCCTCTTTTGTTATTGGTTATTTTCTGTTGTTGTTAGTGGTTGCCTATTACACGTCACGCAATGCCAACAATGAATCTTTTTTCATTGGCAATAAAAATTCCAATTGGATGCTGGTGGCCTTTGGTATGATTGGTACGTCACTAAGTGGGGTAACCTTTGTAAGTGTGCCTGGTGCTGTGGGAAAGCCTATGGGCACTGGCTTTGAAGCGTTTACTTATTTTCAGATCGTTATAGGTTATGTAGTGGGTTATATGGTCATTGCGTTTGTATTATTACCACTTTATTATCGGTTAAATCTTACTTCTATTTATGATTATCTAAGCAAGCGGCTTGGTTTTTATTCCTATAAAACAGGAGCCTCCTTTTTTATTCTTTCGAGAACATTGGGCGCAACGGCCCGCCTTTATTTGGTGGTAGCTATTTTGCAGGATGCTATTTTATCTTCCTTCGGAATGCCGTTTTGGTTAACCACTTTGATCATTCTCATCATGATCTTGTTATATACTTTTGAAGGTGGTGTAAAAACGATTGTATGGACAGATACCTTGCAGACAACCTGTATGTTGGCAGGCCTTATTATTTGCGTAATTTATATTTTAAAATCGTTGCACCTTGGCTTTGGCCAGGGAGTATCGGCGCTTACTGAAAGTGGCTTTACCAAGATCTTTGTATGGGATCCAAACAGCCGGTTGTTTTTTCTGAAACAGGTGGTTGCCGGTGCTTTTATTACCATTACCATGACCGGTATGGATCAGGAAATGATGCAAAAAAATATTAGCGTTAAAAAGCTAGGTGATTCGCAAAAAAACATGGTCACCTTTTCAATTATTCAAGCAGCCGTAGTTCTTTTATTTTTGTTTTTAGGAGGCCTGCTTTATTTATTTGCGCAGCATAATGGCATCACTGCTGCACCGGATAAACTTTTCCCAACCATTGCTCTTGGAGAAGGTGTGCCGGTGGTCATTTCGGTCATCTTTATTATTGCCTTAATATCTGCCTTATTTCCCAGTGCAGATGGGGCCATTACGGCCCTTACTTCATCATTTTGTATTGATATATTGGGCCTAAAAAGAAGAGATGATTGGGATGATAAAACAAAACAGAAAGTACGGAAAGGCGTCCATCTTGTGGTTGCTTTTGTCTTTCTTTTATTTGTGATGATGTTCAAACAAATCAACGATTCCAGTATGATCGGCGTGATTTTAAAAGTAGCTACTTACACCTACGGTCCACTATTAGGATTATTTGCTTTTGGCATAATATCCAGGCGAAAAGTGATTGATAAATATGTTCCAATAATTGCAGTGGCATCACCTATTATCTGTTATTTTTTAGACAAACATCAAAAGGAAATTTTTGGCAAGTTTGAAATTGGTTTGGAACTGATCATCATTAATGGATTGATAACTTTTATTGGATTATTGCTGGTATCAAAGCCACAGGATATTTCGCCGGAGGTAAAAACAATTTTAAAAAATGGAACTGCTTAATCCATTAGCTGAAAAATATGCAGAAAAATATACCACAGCAGATAACCTTTTATTGCAAGAAATAATAGCGTTTACAAATCTTCACCATAGTGATCCGCATATGGTAAGCGGGCCATTGCAGGGAACATTTTTAGAAATGATTTCGTGCATGATCCGCCCGAAAAGAATTTTGGAAATTGGAACGATGACGGGCTTTAGTGCTCTTTGTCTTGCCAAAGGCCTTACAGACGATGGCATGCTGCACACCATAGAAGTACGAAAAGAGGATGCTGAAACTGCGCAAGGATTTTTCAACAGATCTAATTATCTAAAAAAAATAATAATCCACATCGGTGAGGCGTTACCTATTATCGATGAATTGAGAGAAACGTGGGATTTAGTTTTTATTGATGCCGACAAGCCGAACTACATCAATTATTTTAACCATGTTTTATCAAATGTGCGGAAAGGCGGCTTTATCTTAGCGGACAATGTGCTTTTTCATGGTCAGGTATTAGAGGAAGTAATAAAGGGTAAAAATGCCAGAGCCATCCAGGCGTTCAATGATTTTGTAGCGGAAAGAACGGATGTAGAAAAAATGATGTTGCCTTTGCGGGATGGAGTTTACCTGATCAGAAAATTATAAAATTGCTTATCCATTTAGCATCAGCGGAAATAATTTTTAAAAATTATAGAAACTGATTTTTACATGTCAAGATCAATCCAAATGAAAAAACAAAAACTGCTTCTCTCCATCTGCCTCCTGCTCCTTGGCAATTTTATTTTTGCCCAATCTTCGGCCACCATTAATGAATACATAGAAAAATTTAAAGAAACTGCTGTAGAAGAAATGTTGCGTACGGGAGTGCCGGCTTCTATTACTTTAGCGCAAGGCATTCACGAAACATCTGCTGGTCAGAGTATGTTGGTTTTAAAGTCAAACAATCACTTTGGCATAAAATGTAAAAGTACCTGGACCGGTGAAAGTGTGAAACATGATGATGATGCTCCGGGTGAATGTTTTCGCAAATACAATGATCCAATTGATTCTTATAAAGACCATTCAGATTTTTTAAAAACCGGTTCTCGGTATGCTTTTCTTTTCAACCTGGATCCTATGGATTATGAAGGTTGGGCGGCCGGGTTAAAACAAGCAGGCTACGCTACTAATCCTAAATATCCGCAAATTCTAATCAAGTTGATTAAGGATTATAACCTGCAGGATTATACACTTGTAGCATTAGGAAAAAAGAAAATGCCGGAGGCTGAACTATGGGCAGGTACAAAAAATACTGGGCCAAAAGAAGCTATAGTATCGGGTCCTAATGTAACGGTAAATAAAACAGTTACTTATCCTCAGGGAGTATTTAAAATAAATGAAACGTCCGTTGTATTTGTGCAAAAAGGAACTTCCTTTCTTTCTATTGCTGAAGATCATGATATTTCTTTGCACCGGTTATTTGACTTTAATGATCTTTCTACACAAGAAGCCACTTCTGCAGATCAATTAATTTATTTACAAAGAAAACGGAAGAACGGAGCAACAGAATCACATACAGTGGCAGCAGGCGAAACCATTTATGATATTGCACAATCAGAAGGTATTCGTTTGGAAAGTCTTTTGAAATATAATTTTTTATCGGCTACTAGTCAGCCGGAAGTAGGACAAACTTTGTATCTCAAGAATGAAGCTCCGGGTATGCCTAAAATTATTACTGCTTTATTCAAAAAGCCTGAAATGGTGGAGGAAAAAGATACAAGAATAGCAGAGGCCAAACAACCAGAATCGCCAGTTAAAAACGATTTTTTATTTCATGTGGTTTCAGCTAAAGAAACCATGTATTCCATTGCAAAAAGATATGCAGTAACCGTTTCAGATTTATTGAAATGGAACAATATGGATACAACAGACTTGCGCACCGGACAGGAGCTGCGCATTAATAAATCAAGCACTAATGCCACAAATTAAACTGCACGATAAAACGTTTGACACCTATCTTTCCGAAGAAAGCATTCAGCAAAAAGTAAAAGAACTTGCTGAAGCCATTAACCATGATTACAAGGATCGAAAGCCATTATTCATTCCAATTTTGAATGGCTCGTTCATGTTTGCATCTGACCTTTTTAAATCCTTGACCATTGAAGCAGAAGTCTGTTTTATAAAGTTGGCATCGTATAAAGGCATGAAATCAAGCGGTAATATAATCACTGCCATTGGCCTAGATCAGGACCTTATTGGCCGCGATATTATAGTGGTAGAAGATATTGTAGATACCGGAAAAACACTTACAGAATTCTTGCCCAAGTTGAGTCATCAGCAGCCAGCCTCCCTGAAGATAGCGGCGCTATTGCACAAACCAGAAGCAACTTTATTTCCATTAACCATAGATTACGTAGGCTTTAGCATTCCAAACAAATTTGTAGTAGGCTATGGGTTAGATTATGATGGCCTTGGCCGAAACCTGAAAGAGATTTACCAGTTGGCTTTGTAGTATTGCAGGTGCAATAACCTATTTGTATTTTTCGCAAATTTCCAAGTTGAAATATTTGTTTTATATAATGCTTGCTTTAGTGCTGCCTTACCATGCAGGCGCACAGCAATATTATATGAAAGGTGAGGTAACGGACGAGGCGGGCAAGCCATTGCAAAATGTAAACATTGTTCTGCAAAGTACCGGTTATGTTTATTACACAGGTGCCAGCGGTGCTTTTGGTATCATCACTAAAAATATGTACGATACTCTTTTATTTTCCTTGGACGGATATGAAAAAGAAAAAGGTTTTGCTACTGCGTCCGGCTACATGAAGATTGTTTTACAAAAAAAAGTAATTGCTAAAAATGACCGCGTTTACAAGCTTTCTTCATTCACCAAAAACCTAAAAAGAGAAACGCAACAACAATGGTTTACAGGCGATGAAACGTATGCCAGCATTATTGAAAACCAATTTATTAATGCAGCTACTTATCCTACTACGGGGCTGGCACTGAACGTAGACCGGGCATCTTACACCAACATCCGCCGCTTTTTAAATATGAATTCCTTAGTTCCCCCAGATGCTGTACGCATAGAGGAAATGTTGAATTATTTTAATTTTAATTATAGAGAACCCAACGACAGCGCCACCTTTGCTATAAATGCTACCCTTACCAGCTGCCCATGGAATATCAATAACCAACTTTTATTTACTACCATCCGTTCCAAAAAAGTGGCGTTAGATAGTCTGCCACCAAGCAATCTTGTTTTTCTCATTGATGTATCGGGGTCAATGGATATGCCCAACCGGCTACCACTTTTAAAAGCAGGTTTTCGTGGTTTGGTTTCTAATTTAAGATCATTGGATTCTGTTTCCATCGTGGTATATGGGGGTACTATTGGTGTGGTGCTAGATGCAACTAGTGGTAATGAAAAAGAAAAAATTTTAAAAGTAATTGATAGCCTTACTGCCGGAGGTGCCACACCAGGTGAGTCAGGCGTAAAACTAGCGTACAGCGTAGCACGGAATCATTTTATAAGGGGAGGAAACAACCGGGTGATACTGGCTACAGATGGCGATTTCAACGTAGGCTTGCGCACGGAGGAAGAACTGGAAGGATTGATTGCTGTGCAACGCGAATCGGGCATATATCTTACCTGCCTTGGTGTAGGAATGGGTAATTACAAAGATTCTAAAATTCAAACATTAGCTCAAAAAGGCAATGGAAATTTTGCCTACCTCGATAGTTATGCAGAGGTAGAAAAAACATTGTTGAAAGAGTTCACACAAACCTTGTATACGGTAGCTGATGATGTTTATTTAAATGCAGCTTTCAATCCGGATTATGTAAAAGAATACCGGTTAATTGGATTTGGAAATAAAGTAGGAGCTATAAAAGACACCACGGCAACTATCGAAGGTGGCGAGGTTGGATCGGCCTATTCCATGGTAGCCTTGTTTGAGTTAGTACCTGTTGCATCGCCTGTCCCTAAAGAAATGGGGCAACCTGTTACGTTTTCGCTTCAATATAAAAAACCGGAAAGCACCAGGCAGTTGGAGCTGGTTGAAAAACCGGTTGTAAATTTTCAACCTTTAGATAGCCTTAATAAAGAATATGGATTTGCGGCAGGCGTAGCCGCATTTGGAAGCATGCTGCGCAATTCAAAAGCAACAAAAGAATTTCAATGGAATCAATTAATTGATTTGGTTACTAAATATGTAAATAAGGAAAGCCCGTCGCAGGTTGAGTTT
This sequence comes from Chitinophagaceae bacterium, assembly GCA_039921625.1. Classification (GTDB taxonomy): domain Bacteria; phylum Bacteroidota; class Bacteroidia; order Chitinophagales; family Chitinophagaceae; genus Flavisolibacter. Next base: position 2,322 of record JBDSBL010000194.1, on the reverse strand, counting down.
TTATCTCTGGTGCAACAGGCTAAAATTATTTATTCTAAAAAAAGAAAGAAAGGAGATTAAGAAAACATTTCTCTCATCTTATCAAAAAAAGTTTTCTCATTTTTTTCCGGTGCCGGTCTAAAGTTTTCTGAATTATTTAATTTTTCCAACATCGATTTTTCTTCTGAAGTGAGGTGGCCTGGTGTCCACACATTTACCTGCACTAATTGATCTCCTTTTTCATAGCTGTTCACAGCAGGAAATCCTTTTCCTTTTAACCGGAAAACTTTTCCACTTTGTGTGCCGGGCGGAATCTTGATCTTAGCACGGCCATCAATAGTAGGCACTTCTACCTGTGTGCCAAATGCAGCATCCGGAAAAGAAATATGTAATTCATACGCCACATTCAATCCTTCGCGTTGTAGTTCTTTGTGCGTTTCTTCTTCTATTAATATTACAAGGTCACCAGCGGATCCACCACGTTCCCCCGCATTGCCTTTTCCACTTACATTCAGTTGCATTCCTTCCTGCACCCCTGCCGGAATATCTATACTTACTGTTTCTTCACTGTACACTCTTCCTTCGCCACGGCAAGCCCCGCATTTGGCAGTAATAGTGCTTCCTTCACCATTGCAGGTAGGGCAGGTGGTTACGGTTTGCATTTGGCCAAGAAAAGTACTGGTTACTTTTCTTACCTGTCCGCTGCCGCCACAGGTACCGCAATTTTGTACGCTTCCTTTGTCTTTGGCACCACTGCCACCGCAGGTGTTGCAGCCAACGTATTTTTTTACCTTAATATTTTTAGTAACGCCTTTCGCAATCTCTTCATAGGTAAGTTTTAATTTGATTCGGAGATTGCTTCCCCTTGTACCTCTGGCACGCTGGCCTCCACGGCTTCCCCGCTGACCACCGCCAAAGAAGGAACCGAAAATATCTTCCCCAAACACATCGCCAAACTGGCTGAAAATATCTTCCATATTGGGGCCCTGCTGACTACCACCGGCACCACGAACTCCGGCATGGCCAAAGCGATCGTATTGTGCTCTTTTATCCGCATCGCTCAATACTTCATAAGCTTCTGCAGCTTCTTTAAATTTTTCTTCCGCAGGTTTGTCACCCGGGTTGCGATCCGGATGATATTGCATAGCCACCTTTCGATAGGCTTTCTTTATTTCATCTCCTGATGAAGATTTGGAAACACTTAGTATTTCGTAATAATCTCTTTTTGTCATTTTTTCAGTAACCATAGGTCTGTGCCCTGGATTTTTTTATACCTAGCAATTAAGTATTTGCTGGCAATCAACTTTTGTTTGAAATTATTTACCAACTACTACTTTAGCAAACCGAATGATCTTATCATTAAGGTAATATCCTTTTTGTACTTCGGCTACTACTTTTCCTACCATATCCGGCCCTGCATCAATAGAGGTAATAGCCTCATGAAGGTCAGCATCAAACTCTTCTCCGATTACTTCCATTGGTTTCAATCCCTTTGAGGTGAGGCTCGTACGGAGTTTGGTAAATACTAAATTTATTCCTTCTTTTATTTGGTCAATACCAGATGCTGCATCTAATTGCTTTTGGGCTCGCTCACTATCATCCAACACATCTAATAAATCAGTAATTACATCCTTCCCCGCAGTTTGAATGAGTTCCATTCTTTCTCTGGCCGTACGCCTTTTAAAGTTGTCGAATTCCGCCAATTGCCGTAGGAATTTATCATTCAATTCTGCAACCTGGTTCTTTAGTTTATCCACCTCACCATCATCTTGCAATGGCTCGTTCAGATTTTGAGTACCAGCTATATTTTCATCTGTATTAATATCTAATTCATCTTCCATTGGGTTGCTATCCTGTGGGGTATCCTGTTTCTTCATATCCAATAAATTTGTTTGCAAAGGTAGGGTTGTCAAGAATACTGCCAACCGCATTTAACGGGACAAAATGTCCTTTTAACCTCATAGTACACAACCAATAATGACAAGGAATAATGGCTATAAAATTTGAGCCAAAGCCATGACTGCCAACTTTGTTTTGACTTAAGTTGCTAACGGGAAATGTGAATCAATAAAAAATGACATAAGAAATTTTGATTGCTATTCCAAATGAAATGCCGATTTAATGAGGGTTAAGAGAAGGAGGGTTGATTGCGGCCTTTTCCCAGACTTCCGCATATACAATTTCAATTCAACTTACATTATACAAAATTGAATGTATTCTAAAAAATAAACAGCTTTATTTGGAAACCTGAAACTTACCTGATTCAGTTAATTTACCAGTCTTGTCTTTAAGCTGATAAATATAAACACCGCGGGTAAAATCTGATAGGTTTAAAGTAAGACG
>JBDSBL010000193.1:0-14046 GCA_039921625.1 Chitinophagaceae bacterium | reverse complement strand
GCACAACAATGCGGGAGAGTAGGTAGTTGCCATATTTTATTAAGCCGCTCAGGAAACTGAGCGGCTTTTTTTTGCTCTTTTTGATATTACAACATTTATATATAATTACATTATTGGAGGTTACTATAACTTTCACTGCACCAACCTGAAAATTTAAGGCTGTGCGTCTTGAATTACTATTGTCTTTTCCCTTAATTTAATGTATGGTGGAGGAAGTAATCTTTACTTATTAGGATTTATAGAAATTAGTACAGTATAATTTTGATATTTAATGGCAATTTTAACTTCAATAATTTAACCCAACTTCCGTATTACTTAAAAATATTATTTAGAATTGGAAATAATTGGTGGAAAATTGCCTTATCACTATAAGTAAAAATAATTAACGATTGAAAGTATAATTCCAACAACAAATTACCACTTACCTAAATTTACCAGTATATAGGGAAGTGCTAATATTTATTTCAATTATTAAAGAGATAAATTATATGGTTGAAATTTATTTAACCACTCTGTAGACAGGATATAGCAAATGGGCAGGCTCGTAATAAGGTGATGACTGAAAGATATAATTTAACTGTGCCGCGCCGCTTTTGGCAAAAGCAGAATCAGTAGCTCTCCGCTGGTCCAATTTCTTTTTTATATCGGGGTTAGATTTCAAATATTCCGTTGCTGTTTCTTCAAACACATAATCCGAAAAGCCTTCCTTTTGACCCAGGATGGCATCGAAAAAATTCCAGGCGAAATAACTGTCTTCACCTTGTGGCTCTAACGTTTCCATTAGAAAGCGATTAGCCATTTGGTTCATTGGAATAAAGTAATCACCTTTTCGAAAACCTACTTTTTTTAAAGTTGATGAAACTTGTACTCCACTATTCAAATGGTGCCCTTCAAAAGGCCGGTTGCTTGATGTGTATTTTTCAATTCGATAAGCTTCAACCTCAATTATTGTATCCTTTTTTAAAGGTTCCATTTTTACTCCATTTAATTTTAAAAGATCAAGCACTTTCCACCAGCCCTGTGGAATAATGTAGGCGGTAGGCTTAGTTACATTTAATGAATCTAAAAAGGTGTTGTAAAAAGGCACTTTAATATTTAGCGGTTTTTCCCGATTATAATATAGCCGTTGCTGACCTGAGATTTCGCTCTGTTTGTAAGCGGCTTCATAACCTTTAAAAGGAATCATTACTGATTTAGTTTTTTCCCACTTCCAGGATATTGGGAAACTTGTTTGCCATTGCTGTTGTTTGAAAACAGTGGCTCTTAATGCTGTAATTTCTTTACTATTTGTAGCCGTAAATTCTATAAATGATTGAAGTAAAAAATAGGTTGCCTTCACTCTTTGTTGGTAGCTCTTAAGCATATGTGTTTCTGGCATAAAGCCGAATGTATTCCACAATGCTGCGTAGCCTGTACTGTATCTTGGACTATCCCAATACTCCGCCCAGCCTTTATCCGGCGTATCTCCGGCATGGTTTACATAAGGTACCAGGTCATAACCTTTTCCTTTCATTAGGGTAGTGAGCGATGGATCAAATTTTTCATTTAAAAATGTGCCCATAGCACCCCCTAATTTATTGTGTTGGGTAGTAAGTAAGGTTATTATGTGTTGGTAATCTGCCCCGTTGCTTACATGATTATCTACAAAAACATCTGGATTTAATAGATGGAAAATTTGAGCAAACGACCTTGCTTCTTTAGAGTCACTTTTAATAAAATCGCGGTTTAGATCCAAATTTTGAGAGTTGCCCCGAAACCCTTTTTCAACTGGCCCATTTTGATCAACCCGAAAATTTTTACTTCTATTTAATGCGCCTCCTATGTTGTATACAGGAATTATAGCGAGTAGTATATTTGGTGGAAGGCGGTACTTATTTGCAACGATATCTCTTACCAACAACATGCTTGCATCAATGCCATCCGGCTCTCCCGGGTGAATGCCATTATTAATAAAAATGATGCTTTTGCCTTTGGCTTTAGCAGCAGCAATATCAAAATTTTTGTCTGTTGAAACTAGAATTAAATGCAACGGATAGCCTGCATCGGTTGGTCCCATAGCCTGCATTTTTACCATTGGAGATAAGGCATCCAGCTTTTCCCACCATTTGATTATTTCAGAATAAGTCGGAGTTTCCGTTCCTTTCGATTGTTCAAACCGGGTGGTGATATTTTGATTAAAACCTAAAAAGGGTAAGAGTACAAAAAGCAGAATAAGATTTCTTTGCATAGTGCTAAGTTATAGCTTGCAGAAAAGTTATTCAACATCAAAATATACAGGTGAATTTATTTTGCCCCTATCTCTATTTAAGTTTTGTTTTAAAGAATACTTGTAGTGAAATATGTTCTGCTCTTTGTACTGATTGAGTATAATTGAAATTTAATCTAGCACCAATTCCATTACCTTTTTTTAAAAAGTGTACATAATCTAAGTTTACTGGAAAGCCCGCTTCAACGCCTGTATGCTCCTGTATAAAAATCGCATTGCCACCGGGATTATTGCCTGACACAACCATGTTATCGTAATAATTTATTGTTTGTAATTTTTTAATTTGGTTGTAGAAACCGGTTCCGATCTCAAGGCGGTTAGTGCCTGTAAATAGTGCGTACTGAATAGTAATTTTAGGATAGGCGTTGCGATCGGCTTCTTTTATGTCAATGTCATAATAAGTGCCGTTGGTGGTATACCCCTTCTTTTTAAATTGCGGATAAAAGCGGTGCGTTGCATAACCGGCCCTAAGGGACCATCGAGGATTTTTAAGTCTATATTCTAATTCTATAAATTGGGAGAACCCAAAAATGTTTCTACTTATTTTTTGGTTTGCTGTATTGGCAGGGCCAAAATCCCTGACCACACCGCCATTTTATAAAATAAACTGTAAGCAATCCAGCCCCGGAGTTGAAAAAAAATCTGGCTGTTTTCTGTTGAGCGTTTCCCACCAGAAATATAGAACAAAGTAATATTAAGGGAATCAACTTTTTCATTAATCAAGGTAGGATTAATTAGCAGCAAAAGTTGTACGGGTTTGGTTTAAAAACAAAAAAGGCATTTCCAGAGAAAATGCCTTTTTAAATAAGTAAAATATGTTTTAAGCGGTAGCAGGTGCAGCAGCACTTATTCTTTTAGCCAATTTGCTTTTTAAGTTGCTTGCTTTGTTTTTATGAATAACTCCTTTCTTAGCTAATTTGTCAATCATTGATATTACTCCTGGCAATTTTTCTCCGGCAGCGGCCTTATCATCCAAACCCTTAATGTCACGAATGGCATTACGAGTAGTTTTTCCATAATAGCGGTTTCTTTCGCGCCGCTTAGTCGCCTGACGGGTATCTTTCTTTGTTGCCTTGTGATTAGCCATGTTCTTTAATTTGGACGGCAAAAGTAGGAGAAAATTTCTGAATTAAATAGTTCGAAGTTTATCTTTTTTAAGATAAAGACCATATCAATGCAGTTTTAAGGAAAATTATAGAAAATAGACCCATTGCGGATTATAAGTCTTATTGCAAATTTGAATAGGTCCAAAAGTAACACCAACTAAGTTTTCATTTCTACTTTTAAATATTGATTCTACAAGTTCTCAATAGGTAATCATGGTATATTTGCCTACTTCAAAATCCAACAATTTTACTACATGAAGGATTTCTCATATATCACAAATTCGCACCCGGCATATATAGAAGGTTTGTATCACGAATTTGAACAAAACCCAGAAAGCGTAGACCCGGAATTCCGCAAGTTTTTTGAAGGGTTTGATTTTGCTGTAGCGCAGCAATTATCCGGTAAGGCAACATCTGAAGCATCTGATGGAAAAATGGTAGATGCTTCGGCTTTAAACAAAGAATTTGCTGTTTTCCGGCTTATCAATGCCTATAGAAAAAAGGGTCACCTCCTGGCAAAAACAAACCCTATAAGAGAACGTAAAGACCGTGGCGCCAATCTGGAACTTTCTTTTTTTGGCTTGACCGAAGCAGACCTCAGCCAAAGCTTTGCTGCCGGGCAGTTTGCGGGTCTTGGTACCGCTACACTTCAACAGATAGTGGATAAGCTAAAAGCGATCTATACCGGGCACATTGGTATAGAGTACACGTATATTTTAAAACAAGATCAGTTAGATTGGTTGCAGCGGGAAATTGAAGTAACCTTACAACAACCTTTACCTGTTGAAAAAAAGCGGCGCATTTTAGAAAAGCTAAATGAAGGAGTGATCTTTGAAAAATTTCTTCACACTAAATATATAGGGCAAAAGCGTTTTTCGCTGGAAGGTGGCGAAACGACTATTCCTGCTTTAGATAGTATCATCAATACTGCTGCAGATTTTGGTGTACAGGAAGTAGTGATTGGTATGGCGCACAGGGGAAGGTTGAATGTACTGGCTAATATTTTAGGTAAAACATACGAGCAAATATTTAGTGAATTTGAAGGGACTGCTATACTGGATCAAACTATGGGCAGTGGTGATGTGAAGTACCACCTTGGCTTTAGAGGCGAAGGAGAAACGCCAAACGGTAAAAAAGTGCATTTGAAATTAACCCCTAATCCATCGCACCTGGAAGCAGTAGATCCGGTAGTATTGGGTTATTCACGTGCTAAAGCAGACGTATTATACAATTCGGAATTTGATTCCGTTCTTCCCATATTAATTCATGGAGATTCATCTATTGCCGGACAGGGAATAGTTTACGAAATATTGCAAATGAGCAACCTGGAAGGTTATGATACTGGTGGCACCATGCATTTTGTTATCAACAACCAAATAGGTTTTACCACTGATTTTGATGATGCCCGCAGTTCTGATTATTGCACCTCATTGGCAGCAGCTGTAAAGGCTCCTGTATTCCATGTAAATGGGGATGACCCTGAAGCAGTAGTAAAGTGCGTGGAAATAGCCACTCGTTTCCGGCAGGAGTTTAATTGGGATATTTTTATAGATATGGTGTGCTATCGGCGGCATGGCCACAATGAGGGTGATGATCCCAAATTTACACAACCTCAACTTTATTCTCTTATAGAAAAGCATGCGAATCCCCGGGAAGAGTATGTGCATTTTTTAACCAACAATGGCGATGTAGAAGCTCAGGAATTGGCAAAAGAAATGGAGAAAAAGTTTTGGGGTGATTTGCAGGAGCGGTTGGATGAAGTAAAACAAAATCCACTTCCTTACAACTATCAGGAACCGGAAATGTGGTGGCAAAGTTTGCGTAAGGCTAATGAGGATGACTTCCATACCTCACCGGACACTGCAATAAGCGAAGGTGAATTTAAAAGGTTGTTTGACGGCCTGATGAAATATCCTGAAGGTTTTAAACCATTGAAAAAGATGGATAAAATTTTACAGGAAAAAATAAAATTATTTGATGCAGAGCAAAAGGTAGACTGGGCCACTGGCGAATTATTGGCCTACAGCAGTCTTCTTGTAGAAGGTAAGTCGGTGCGTATGAGCGGCCAAGATGTAAAGCGGGGCACCTTTTCACACCGCCATGCTGTGTTATATGATGAGGAAACAAACGAAGAATACAACCGGCTGGATCATTTTAGTGAAGGGCAGGCAAAATTTCTTATTTACAATTCCTTATTGAGTGAATTTGGAGTGCTTGGGTTTGAATATGGCTATGCACTTGCTAATCCCAATGCACTTGTGATATGGGAAGCCCAATTTGGAGATTTTGGAAATGGGGCGCAAACCATAATTGACCAGTTCATTGTATCTGCCGAAACAAAATGGCAGCGCATGAATGGATTAGTAATGCTATTGCCACATGGCTATGAAGGGCAGGGGCCGGAACATAGCAGTGCCCGCTTGGAGCGTTTTTTACAAATGTGTGCAGAGCAAAACCTGATAGTAACCAATATTACCACAGCTGCTAACTTTTTTCATGCCCTGCGCCGGCAATTGGCCTTTCCATTTCGCAAACCGCTAATCAATTTTTCGCCGAAGGCCAACCTGCGGCTAAATAGTACTTATTCTCACATCAGCGCTTTCACAAAAGGTGGGTTTAAAGAAGTAATAGATGATGCTTTTGTGAAAGAAGGTAGTGCTGTGAAAAAGGTATTGTTCTGCAGTGGAAAAATTTATTACGACCTTGCTGAGCGCCAGCAAAAAGAAGGCAGGCAGGATGTAGCCTTGATCCGTTTAGAGCAGATTTATCCATTGCCCATGAAGCAATTAGATAATTTGTATAAAAAATATTTTAAGGCTACCTGGTTTTGGGTGCAAGAGGAGCCGTTAAATATGGGAGCTGCTTCCTTCTTGCAAATGAATTTAAAAAGCATTAATTATGGCATCATCAGCCGGCAGCCTAGTGCATCCACGGCTACGGGCTATAGCAAAGTGCATGCACAAGAGCAAGCCGAGATAGTAGAAACGGCCTTTAGTATTTAATAAAAAGTAGGAAAGGAATTGTATTAAACTTTTCCTATTCTTTACGCATTATAAAACAGGGGAAAGGCGGAAGATTGGTAGTCTATAACTGTAAATTTAAAATCGAATGATTGATATAAAAGTACCTACTGTTGGTGAATCAATAAATGAAGTAACGCTGGTAAAATGGCTTAAACCCGATGGTGCCTATGTGGATCGGGATGAGGTAATAGCGGAACTAGAAAGTGAGAAAGCCACTTTTGAAGTAAATGCAGAAAAGGCAGGTGTATTAATAATAGTGGGTAAAGAAGGAGATACATTAAAGATAGGAGATGTAGTAGCTCAGATTGACGAAACCGCACCAAAGCCGCAAGGGGCTGCGCCGGAAGAATCGAAAAAAGAAGAAGCACCTGCAAAACCTGTTGAGCAAAAACAAAGCAGCGTGGTGGTAGAAAAACCTAAAGAACAAAGTGCAGGTGATGTGAAAGCGACACCTGTAGCGTCGGCTATGATTGCTGATAAAAAGGTAGATCCAACTTCCATTACTCCTTCTGGCACGGGAGGCAAAATAGTGAAAGACGATGTATTGGAAGCTTTAGCTAATCCCGGAAAGAGGCCAGGTGCTGTCGCATTTTCCCGTGAAGAGAAAAGAGAGAAAATGAGTAACCTGCGCAAAACTGTTAGCCGCAGGTTGGTAGAAGCAAAGAACACAACTGCCATGCTCACTACATTTAATGAAGTGGACATGGGAAATATCATGGCTATAAGAACGGCCAACAAAGACAAGTTTAAAGAAGCACATGGAGTAGGTCTTGGGTTTATGTCCTTTTTTGCAAAGGCTGTTTGTTTTGCCTTGCAGGAATGGCCTTCTGTAAATGCATACATTGATAAAGAAGAAATTATCTATCATCAATATTGCGATATATCTATTGCTGTGTCTGCACCAAAAGGATTGGTAGTACCGGTTATTAGAAATGCTGAAAGCCTGAGCATGGCAGAAATAGAAAAAAGGGTAGTAGAGTTAGCCACCAAAGCAAGAGAGAATAAACTCAGCATGGAAGAAATGCAGGGAGGTACTTTCACTCTTACCAATGGAGGTGTTTTTGGTTCGTTAATGAGCACTCCTATTATCAACATTCCTCAATCAGCCATTTTAGGAATGCATAAAATACAAGAGCGGGCAATGGTAATTGACGGACAAATAGTAGCAAGACCTATGATGTACCTTGCCCTTAGTTATGACCACCGAATTATTGACGGCCGCGAATCGGTAAGTTTTTTAGTCAGGGTAAAAGAACTTTTAGAAAACCCGGAATTGCTCCTTTTTGGAAAAGATCCCGTGAAGGCATTACTACAATTATAATTTGACTTTATAAAAAAACTAAATGAAAAAAGACACCCTACTGCTATTTCTATTTGCATTAATAATTTTACAATCCTGTCAAAAGGAAGTGAGTAAAGAAAATGGCGGAGCTAGTGCCGCACCAAGCGGTACCTTGCTGGTTCGCAGCGTGTATAAATCAGGAACGGATTCAAGTCTTACTACCTATGCCTACGATGGTGCCCGGCGCCTAACTACTTTAAATAATTCAGGCACTACTTCCGGTGCTCCTTACAACACTCAAATAAAAATTGTTCGCAATACTTCTGGTATCATTCAAAAAATGAATATTAAAAGCGATCAATTTGCTCAGTTAGGTATTGACAGCCTGGTGTACGTAGTAAATTATGATTTAACTACGGGCAGGTACAAAAGCAAAGTATTCACTGTAGATTTTTTAGTGGTGGTACTTAAAGATAGTACCTCATATGATTATGATGCTTCTGGCAAAGTGATTCGTGATCGTGAGTTCACTGATGATGGTACTGCCGGTGGCTATGAAGAAGTAGGTAAAACAGAATATACTTACGCTGGTAATAATATAGCGACTGTAAAAATCTTTAGTTATGATGTGCCTTCTAACACCTACACACTCAATGAAACAGACACTTATGAGTATGATGCAAAAACGAATGCCTTACAGTTAGGAAACGAAGCTTTTTTACTGGGCGATGTTTCCTTTTATGGGGCTAATAACGTGTCGAAATTAACCATTAATGTTCCTGCCGATCCTGCATCTAACCAAGTACATACAACTACATATACCTATAACAGTAACAACCGACCACTTATAGCAACGGTATTGATGCAACCCGGTGGAACTACTACTACCTCATTTACGTATCAGTAAAAATTTTTCGTTTACCATTTTTAAAAGCGGTTGCCACAGGCAATCGTTTTTGTTTTAAGTATTTTGCAAGATGCGGGTCCATTCATACCTAAACAGTGCTGAAAATATTTTATCCCTTTATGATGGCAAGATGCCGTTTGCTAGTTGGTTAAAACAATTTTTTGCGCAGCATAAAAAATATGGTTCTAAGGATCGAAAATACATTGCCCACCTTTGTTATTGTTTCTTTCGGTTAGGCCATTCATTGCGCCACCATGATGTAGAAACGCGTTTAAAAATAGGTTTGTTTTTTTGCTCCCTCGGGCCAAACTTATTATTAGAAGGAGTAAATGAAGAGTGGAATAAAATGGCATCTGCGACGCTTTTGGAAAAAGCAAAAGAGGTAGGGGAAGAAAGTTTTTTGAAAGACGTTTTTCCATTTCAAAACAGCCTGAGTCGGGAAATCGATTCTGAAATGTTTGCAGCCTCCTTATTGGTGCAGCCAGATCTTTTTTTACGCATCCGCCCTGGTAACGAAGAAAGGGTAAAAGCTTCCTTGCTACAAAATACAATTTGTTATTCAATAAGTACAGATCGGTGCCTTTCATTTCCTAATAGCGTCGGGGTTGATAAGGTTTTAGAAATAGATAAAGAGGCAGTAATCCAAGACTTAAACTCCCAAAAAGTGTTAGAGTCCGTAGGATCTTTTATACCTGCGGACAAGGCCATCAAAGTTTGGGATTGCTGTGCCGCCAGTGGTGGAAAATCAATTTTAATAAAAGATACATTTAATGCCGTCCGGCTATCTGTTTCGGATGTGCGCAAGTCTATTTTGCACAATTTGCAAAACCGTTTTCTCAGAGCAGGCATTGATCAATACCACTCATTTGTGGCAGATGTTTCTAATCCAAGTTGGGTACACCGGCAAGCCTATGATCTTATCATCTGCGATGCTCCTTGCACGGGATCCGGCACGTGGAGTCGTAATCCGGAACAACTTTATTTTTTTAGCGAAGAAAAAATTAAGGATTACTCCAAACTACAAAAAAGCATAGCCAAAAATGTAAGCCGCTTTTTAAAACCCGATGGTTATTTACTCTACATCACTTGTTCTGTGTTTCGGGAAGAAAATGAAACCGTGGTGGAATATTTACAAAAGAATACGCCACTGAAGTTGCTAAATACAAATTATTATAAAGGCTATACCCTTAAAGCCGATACCCTGTTTGTCGCCTTATTTTCCGTTTTATAATTTTACAAATTCCCGCGTGGCCAAAAGCTTTCCTCCATCATAAATCAAAACGTGGTATTGGCCTGAAGCAAGGGTTGTGATAGGTATTGCAAAGATTGCCGCAGCGGCCTGTTTTGTGAAATGATGTTTACTTACTAACTGACCATTACTACTTATCACATTCATCGTTAACACCGGAATGGCGCGGCTATTTTTGATACTAACAAAAACTTCTTTCGAGGCAGGGCTGGGCAACAATTGAATATTATTTGCGGGCTCAACTGATGTCAGTGGGCACGAAGTATTTAAAGTAACAGTAACGGTATCTATATAATCTGCGGTAAACGTAGCCGACGCAGTATCTATTACCTGGCGTATCCTGTAACTCACCGGCCCACCTGTTTGTTGAGCAAGAGAATCCCGAAATTGATATGATCTATTGCCAAATAAGAGCCCGGTACCAGCCTGTTCTCCAATCTTTTTAAACGTGATCTCTCCGGGTGCTTTGCGTTCAATATCGTATCGCATAGTGGCTACATCTTTGCTTTTCCATTCCAGGTTTGTTTTGCAATTTGATATTATGGCTGTGCTCGAAGCATATTCCTTTAGCAAACTAATTACTGCTTTTTTTACATCAGGAATGCCATATCCAATCCGATCATTTGGTGTAGTATAGATGGAACCTGCCTGCCGCAAAGCATTCAATATTTTAATGTTATTGTATTCCGGAAATCCTTGCCATAAGCAAGTGGCAAGCCCGGCAAGGTTCGGACAGGCAAAGGAAGTGCCGTTGCCACCACCAAATGAATTATTGGTAAAAGCTACTATAGTACCTACTCCGAACGAGGCTACATCCGGCTTTACCTGCCCATCAGATGAAGGGCCGTAACTAGAAAAGCTGGCAACCTGGCCAGCGGCATTTACAGCACCTACTGCCAACACGCTGTCTCCATCAGCCGGGGTAGATATATAATGCCATGTGTTGGCACCATCATTGCCGGCCGCATTCACTACAAGCAATCCTTTTTTTGCAGCAAGGTCAGCACCTATAGCAGCTGTTGTAGTATTACCATTTAAGTTGGCATAGGTATGGTTGAATGTAGGGTTGTCAAAAGTGGTGTAGCCCAATGAAGAGGAAATCACATCCCCTCCGGCACTGTCCACTCTTTCAGCGGCACATACCCAATTATGTTCTTCAATTGGATATTCTGTAGCTGCTTCTTCACTGCGGTACAAGAGAAAAAAGGCTTTAGGAGCAGTGCCTACAAACTGCCCGGGAAGATTGGCTGCAATAGTGGAAAAGCAAGCCGTACCATGAGCATCATCTTCCGCTACGCTTTGCTCTCTTGCTACAAAATCCCAGGTTTCTATTATTTGATTGTTAGTTCTAGCACTGTCAAAAACTTTGAGGGTTGTGTAGGCAGCATATCCTGCATCTAACATTCCAATTACCATGTTTTGGCCGCGCAGTCCTATGTTGTGAAGAAATTCTCCATTATGCAAATGCACCTGTGGAAAGGAAGTTCCGTAATCAAAATAATTGGCTAATATTCCGGTGGTTCGTTGATTGTCGGCATTGTCAATAAAACTCTTCATTTTTACCGAAGTATCTATTGTGCCAATGCGTGCAGCAATAGGTTGAGCAGATATGACGAAAGAGAAAGAATTTATTTTTTGCAATGCAGCCGCATCAGTTGTTTTTATTGATACCTGGTTTAGCCATTTTGATACATTTAAAATGGTTACATCTCCGGTATTCCTGAGGCTGTCTAGATATCGGGGGGTTACCGGCAGGTCCGTACTGTCTAACGGAATGGAATACCGGGTACGTCGGGCAATGCTTCGTGCGGATAAATATTGTGAAGGGTTGGAAAGTGAGAAAGGTGAGGTTGCTTTATTTTTAAATTGAATCACATACCTCGTTAGTTGTTGTGCACCTGCTTCGTTTATTGCGCCAAAAAAAAAGGCAACACAAGTAATTAAATATTTCCAGCCCATTGTTTATTAATTATGATCGATCATTGTTCTTTTTACACCAAAGCCCGTTTTGTATGGACTTGGCCCTGTAAGGTTCGGCTGGTACTCCCACATAATGCGCTGCTGAAAAACGAGACCAATATTTTTGGCATATTTATCTACAGCTAAGGTTCTGGAAGCAAAGGCCGATGCTATGGCAGGTTTATCATTGGCCACATTCTGCATTTCATCTTGTTGGGAAACAGTGAGCACATCATTATAGCTTTTGCCACCAATTGTTTCAGTAGCAATAGATTTATAGGTAAAGGTCCAGTCAGAAAGGTCATTGTTGTCCACGGACTGAAAGGTATAAATCGATTTATAGGGATCATCTGCCAGGTAGCGATTTCCTTTCCAGGTCAGCCCTTCTTTTACAGGAGCAATAAGAGAAATAATTCGCTGATTATTATCCAAAACCTCCACTGTATTATTGGTAGGTATCACAAGGTAAGAACCGGCAGAGGTCCAATATTGCAAGCCGGCAGTATCACGTAGGTAGCGAAAAACCCGGTATCCGGGTCTGCCCAGATTATCTTTTACAATGGAATCCACCATATTTTTTTCCTGGTAGGAATGTACCTCCGTGCTTCGGCCTGCATTGGGATAGACCGTAGAATCTAATCGGTAGGTAATATATTTTCCAGGAATTAATGGGAGATATTCGGTTGTTGCATCCGTTTGGTATTTTTCAATTTCTGATTTGCAACTAAAAAATGAAGTAGAAACTAAAAAGGCAAAAAGAATAAGTAATTGCTTGTTGGTCATAAGATGGATGGATGATTAGATCTAATATGGTGCTTCGTGATTAGGACTTTAAAACTAATAATAAAATGCGGTGATTAAAAATGCCGAAAGAATCCCTTTCTTATAAAAAATTTTGTCTTTGGATAATGCCACCGCCTACAACATCTGACCCTTCATAAAAAACTGCGCTTTGGCCTGGGGCTATTCCTTTTGCTTTTTCATAAAAACGCACCACGGCCTCATTGCCCGATACATCAATTGAAGAAAGGCTGCCATTATCTTTATACCGGATCTTGGTTACTACATCTGCTTTTCCAGCCATCCCTTCATATTTTATCCAATTGATTTTGCTCACTTTCATTTCATCTTTTGCCAGGTCTTCTTCATCGCCCAATACCACTGTATTATTTTCCGGATGAATGGCCGTAACGTAGGCAGGTTTGCCAAAAGTAATATCAAGCCCTTTGCGTTGCCCAATGGTATAAAAAGGATATCCTTTATGTTGGCCTAAAATATTTCCTTCCTTATCAACAAAGTATCCGCCGGATACTGATTCTTCAAGCCCTGCCACTTTGCGTTTTAAAAAGCCGCGATAATCATTGTCCGGCACAAAACAAATTTCATAACTCTCGCTCTTTTTTGCGAGCTCCGGATAGCCAAAGTCATGTGCCATCTGCCTGATCTCAGTTTTGCGGTAAGAGCCCAAAGGCAATATAGTTCTGCTTAGCAGATCTTGCTGCAATCCCCACAGTACATAGCTTTGGTCCTTTGTTTCGTCAACTCCTTTGGTTATGACATGTCGCCCATTTTGGTGTTGATACACGGAAGCATAATGACCTGTTGCAATGAACTCGCAATCAAGCGCATTGGCTCTTTTTAACAGGGCCCGCCATTTAATGTGAGTATTGCACATCACACATGGGTTTGGAGTGCGACCGGCTAAATATTCTTCTACAAAATTTTCAACCACAGCGCTTCCAAATTCATCCCGTATATCTAAAATAAAATGCGGAAAGCCATGTTGTACCGCTGCCATACGGGCATCGTTAAAACTATCCAGATTGCAGCAACCGGTTTCTTTTTTGCCGCCGCCACTCGCCGTATAATCCCATGTTTTCATGGTAATCCCCACCACTTCATATCCTTGGTGGTGCAGCATCAAAGCAGCTACCGTACTGTCGATGCCTCCGCTCATGGCCACTAAAACTTTTCCTTTGCTCATAAAGACTGTAAAGATACAATTACTAGGCGGGCCTTTTTTTAAAGCAATGGTAAAAGTGACACTTCCGTTACAACCTAATTTGAGTAAAGTAATTTTAAGAATATAGCCTTCACTATTGAATTGATTTTTCTTTTATTTTCTTCCGAATGAAAAAATTTTTTAAAAGAAAAAAAACATTGCGCTTTTAATACTGGTTGCTTTTCCGGTGGATAAATAGTCTAAAAATTTTAGCAATTGAAGTAAAATA
This sequence comes from Chitinophagaceae bacterium, assembly GCA_039921625.1. Classification (GTDB taxonomy): domain Bacteria; phylum Bacteroidota; class Bacteroidia; order Chitinophagales; family Chitinophagaceae; genus Flavisolibacter. The sequence continues at coordinate 23 of JBDSBL010000193.1, read as the reverse complement.
TTATTTGGAAAAATGTATCTTAC
>JBDSBL010000192.1:0-6333 GCA_039921625.1 Chitinophagaceae bacterium | reverse complement strand
AAGGCACCAGGCTTAACCCATCTAGGAACGTTCCATACAGAAAGTGGCGGTTGATCTTTGCCGTGGTTAAATAAACAAAAACCTGAATGCGATTATTTTCATTCTGTGCAACTACCTCGGATGCGGCAAAGGCTTCAAACCGGGTTAATACTTCTTCAAATTTTTTAAAGTTGCGTAGATCAAAATGCGCATTCAATAGGTTGTGCAGTCCTTTTATATAATGTGCCGATTCTATTTCAATCATCTTTGGTTGCTCTTCAAAAAGGTCAACCCACTTTTGAGTGTACCGGTAATACATTAAAAAGTCAAGCCTTATAAACGCATACCAGCAATAGCTTTGGTAAAAATATAGCCGCTCATAAAAACCAATAACTGAAGCTGAGGGAATGTTTTTTTCAAAAAAATCTTTCAACATCGCCTCATCTTTTTCGTTCCGGGCGTGGCCATTATTTATATACCATCCGTATAGCTCCAATGCCAGATTGGATAAGCGGGTGATCAATCCTATTTTTTCATTTACCTCATTTGATTCTGCTGATAATTGTTGCGCCCTGTCGTGCAGGCTGCGGGTAATATGCAGGGTTTCTATTTTTTTTTCTAAAAAAAGAACCTGTACTAAAAAGGTAACCTGGTTGTGTGCCTTTGCTGTTTCTTTTATTTTTTCTAAGATCTTCAGGCTCTGGAGGTACAGGCCTTTATTGTATAAAATGCGGGCATAATCCAATTGATCGTGCAGTTGAATGTCAATGTTTTCTTCGTTGGCTAAAAGACGCAAACTGGCTAGTAATTGTTTATATAAATGTGCCTTCAGGTTAGATAATTGCTGCTTTTTTATAGACGGCAATTTTTTTAAAAGCACACCTTCGTCATATACCTCCATTTTATCCAATGCATCAAATAGCAGTACTATTTTAAGGTCTTCGCTATTTGAATTTCGGTTGATGTAAAGTTTGAAATTGCGCTTTTCTGATTTTTGTAAGGAATAAATCAACTGAAATAAAGCATCGGTAGAGCGGTTGGGCATCGTATTTCATTTATTCTGTAATGCAGCGCTGGCAATGGTTTCCAACTTATTATCTTTTTTCAACACTGTAGAACAACGTACATATTAAACAGCACTCGCTGCTTCAAATTTTTAATTTACACAATCACAAAAGTATTTTACCTCAAACTATCTTTTCTTAAACCCACTCTTTTATGACAGAAAATAAAGTATTCATTTTTGACACCACACTTCGCGATGGCGAGCAAGTACCTGGCTGCAAACTTAATACAAACGAAAAAATTGAAATCGCACTTGAGTTGGAATTGTTAGGAGTAGATGTTATAGAAGCAGGCTTCCCTATCTCCAGCCCTGGAGATTATGATTCAGTAAATCAAATTTCCCGCATCATTAAAAATGCTACGGTTTGTGGTTTAAGTCGTGCGGTAAAAAAGGATATTGAGGTAGCTGCACAAGCGTTAAAATATGCCGTGCGGCCGCGCATCCACACCGGTATCGGCACGTCTGATTACCATATAAAAAGTAAGTTTAACAGCAACCGGCAAGATATTTTGGAACGGGCCATCCAATCCGTAAAGTGGGCTCGAAACTTTACAGATGATGTGGAGTTTTATGCAGAAGATGCCGGCAGAACGGACAATGAATTTTTAGCACGGGTAATAGAAGCGGTGATTAAAGCAGGAGCAAGTACCGTAAACATTCCAGACACTACAGGCTATTGCCTTCCAAATCAATACGGTGATAAAATTGCTTACTTAAAAAACAATGTTTCCAATATTGATAAGGCCGTCATTTCTTGTCATTGCCACAATGACCTGGGACTTGCTACGGCCAACTCAATAGCCGGTGTGATAGCAGGTGCCCGGCAAATAGAATGTACCATAAACGGCCTTGGAGAGCGGGCCGGAAACACATCTCTTGAGGAGGTAGTAATGGTACTTAAACAACACAAGCATTTAGGATTGTCAACTTCAATTCACGCGAAAGGACTCAATCCCATAAGTCGCCTTGTTTCTGATACCATGCGCATGCCGGTGCAGCCAAACAAGGCTATTGTTGGTGCCAATGCTTTTTCCCATTCATCCGGCATTCACCAAGATGGCTTTTTAAAAGATGCTACTACCTATGAAATAATTAATCCGGAAGAAGTAGGTGCGGCAGAAAGCAAGATCGTACTCACGGCAAGAAGTGGCAGAAGCGCATTGGCTTATCGATTTCAAAAATTAGGATACCAATTTAACCGAAATGATATCGATGTATTGTACGAGCAATTTTTAAAAGTAGCCGATGTAAAAAAAGAAGTCTTAGAAGAAGACCTTTTATTGCTAACGGAGCAATACGAATTGGAATCAGCAGTGGTAGCATAAAATAGCAAACTTCAATGGATCATAAATTAGTAAATAGAATATCGGAAGACTTGCCTGCAAAACCTACAGGAAGTAAAACTTTATTTGAAAAAATTTGGAACCAGCACGTAGTAAAGACCATTCCCGATGGCCCTGGTGTATTATATATTGATAAGCACTTTATACATGAAGTAACTTCTCCTCAGGCTTTTGCCGGCCTTCAAAAAAGAGGACTAAAAGTTGCCCGTCCCAAACAGGTGGTAGCCACTGCGGACCACAATGTACCCACCATCAACCAACACCTGCCCATACCAGATCAATTGTCCCGGATGCAGGTAGATCAGTTGATTGAAAATTGCAAAAATCATGAAATAGAATTATATGGTTTAGGTCATCCATTTCAAGGAATTGTGCACGTGATTGGGCCGGAATTGGGCCTTACCCAACCCGGCATGACCATCGTGTGCGGCGATAGCCATACCTCGACGCATGGTGCTTTTGGGGCCATTGCATTTGGTATTGGTACCAGTGAAGTAGAAATGGTTTTTGCTTCGCAATGCCTTCTTCAATACCGACCCCTTTTGATGCGCATTACCATTGATGGATGCTTAAACAAAGGAGTCGTTTCAAAAGACATAATACTCCATATCATTTCTAAAATATCATCTAGCGGAGCCACCGGTTATTTTGTAGAATTTGCGGGTGCTGCTATCCGGTCTTTATCTATGGAGGCCCGTATGACCATTTGTAATATGAGTATTGAAATGGGGGCCCGCGGAGGAATGATTGCACCCGACGAGACCACGTTTACGTACTTAAAAGGCAAACCATTTTCACCTAAAAACGAAGCCTGGGAAAAAAGTCTGAAGCAGTGGAAAACAATGTATAGCGATGAAGGAGCCAAGTTTGATAAAGAGCTGTTTGTAGATGCAAACAGTATTGAACCTATGATCACCTATGGCACCAATCCTGGTCTGGGCATGGCCATTTCCGGGTTGATACCAACAGCCGATAGCATTCCGGATGAAGGAGAAAGAGCCAACATTGAAAAGGCACTTAATTATATGGGTTTGCGGCAAGGAGCGTCCATGAAAGGATTAGCAGTTCAAAATGTATTTATTGGAAGCTGCACCAATTCACGTATTGAAGACTTGCGGCAAGTGGCAACCATTATTAAAGGAAAAAAGAAAGCAGCTACTATAAAAGCGATGATCGTTCCAGGATCGCAACAAGTGGCCGCGCAGGTAGTGGCAGAAGGGTTGGATAAAATATTTACAGATGCAGGATTTGAAATAAGGCAGGCCGGTTGTAGTGCCTGTTTAGGAATGAATGATGATAAAATACCTGCAGGTGAATACTGTGTTTCTACCAGCAATAGAAATTTTGAAGGGCGGCAGGGAGCAGGAGCCCGAACTATTTTAGTAAGTCCTTTGACAGCAGCCGCTACCGCTATCACCGGTGTGGTTACTGATGTTCGAGATTTTTTAAGTTACCAACTATGAAGCCGTTACAGAAAATAGAAAGCACTTTTGTTCCGCTCTCAATAGAAAATATAGATACGGACCAGATCATTCCTGCACGTTTTTTAAAAGCCACCACAAAAGAGGGCTTTGGTAAAAATTTATTTCGTGATTGGAGGTATGAAGAAGACGATGAATCTAAACCCAAAACAAACTTTGTTTTAAACAATCCTTCGTTCCAAGGTTCTATCCTGGTAGCAGGAAAAAATTTTGGTTGTGGCTCCTCCCGGGAGCATGCAGCCTGGGCCTTAGCAGACTTTGGTTTCAATGCAGTAGTATCTTCTTTTTTTGCGGACATCTTTAAAAACAATGCATTAAATAATGGGGTGTTGCCCGTGCAGGTAAGCGATGCTTTTTTGAATAAAGTATTTGAGCAGGATAATGCGGCAACAGTAACTATCAATTTAGAAGACCAATCCATTACTATAAATAAAACAAGAGAAAAGGAGCATTTCGAAATCAATATTTATAAGAAAACCTGTCTGCTTAATGGCTATGATGACATTGATTACCTCATTAGTATTAAAGACGAAATAGAAGAATTTGAAAGTGAAAAACAGTTGCGGTAACTATCAGTTATCAGCATTGTTTATTTAATAAATAGATTAAAAAGTAAACCGTGGAAAAGAACATTGCAGTTATATTAGGTGATGGCATTGGGCCGGAAGTTACCCGCCAATCCATTAAAGTATTAGATTCAATTGGCACTCAGTTCGGTCATGAGTTTCATTACCATTATGTACTTATGGGTGCAGATGCCATTGATAAAACGGGCAACCCCTTGCCGGATGAAACAATACAGGTTTGTCTCCAAAGCGATGCGGTACTATTTGGTGCCATCGGGCATCCTAAGTATGACAACGACCCCTCAGCCAAAGTGCGGCCGGAGCAAGGCCTTTTAAAGTTGCGGCAATCATTGGAACTGTTTGCAAATATCCGCCCGGTCACTCCTTTTGCTTCCTTGCAGCATCTTTCTCCCTTAAAGGAAAAACATTTAAAAGATGTAGACCTGATCATCATTCGCGAGTTAACCGGAGGTATATATTTTGGTAAAAAAGAAGTAGCGGAAGACGGCCAATCCGCTGTGGATGAATGCGCGTATAGCAGGGCAGAAATTGAACGGGTAACACACCTTGCATTTGCTTATGCGCAAAAACCGGAACGCCGAAATAAACTGACTCTGGTAGATAAAGCCAATGTATTAGAAACCTCCCGGTTGTGGAGAAAGGTGGTGCAGGAAATTGCGTTGCAATACCCTAAGGTGCAGGTGGACTATATGTTTGTAGACAATGCCGCCATGCAGTTAATCGTTAATCCGAAAGCCTTTGACGTCATTCTTACCGAAAATATGTTTGGTGATATATTGAGTGATGAGGCGAGTGTACTCACCGGGTCATTAGGCATGTTGCCCTCTGCATCAGTGGGTACAAAAAATGGTTTGTTTGAACTCATTCATGGTTCTTACCCGCAAGCGGCAGGCAAAGACATTGCTAATCCAATCGGTTCCATTTTATCTGCAGCCATGATGCTGGATTTTTTAGGAATGGAGGAAGAAGCATCTAAGGTGCGGCAGGCCGTAGCCTGGACGTTGGACGCCAAATTTGTAACGAAGGATATTGACCCGGCTAATTATTATTTCACTTCTACCATCGGTGATCTGGTAGCTGATTTTGTTGGCAACCGGCTTCCTACGGATATTAATGCAGCCAACATTGAATTGCGCAAATCAACGCTTATATAAAAATAATTCGCCTATCAGTTCTTTGTATTTTGATAAAGTAGGATATATTTGTTCAAACGAATACATCCTTAATGGCCAACAATAGAATATATAATGTTCCTTCTGCCTCTGCACTAATTATTGCAGCAGTCATTATTATTCACGGATGGCACGGAGGAGGTTTTAACTTTTAAAAAGTTTAAAAAAATTACAAACCCGCCTCCAAAAAGGCGGTTTTTTTATGCCGAAAATTTAATAAAAAATGTACTACAACGAGAACACGGTTATTTATTACAAAGGAGAATTCATTAAAGCTAGCGAAGCAAAAGGAAGTGTGTATGATCAGTCCTTGCATTATGGGTATGCTGCTTTTGAAGGCATGCGTGCCTACGATACACCTGGCGGAGTGTCCATTTTTAAATCAAGAGCGCATTTCGAACGGTTGGAGTTTTCGTGCAAAGCAGTTGGCATTCCATATCCTTTTAACAATGACGAATTAATAAGCATCACAAAGGAAGTACTGGCAAAAAATAATCTAAAAAATGCCTACATACGGCCCCTCGTGACCTGCTCACCCAATATGTCGCTAACAAAAGGAAAAGAAGCGCAATTATTAATAGCCGCCTGGGAGTGGGGAGCTTATTTAGGAGATAATTTATTAAATATAAAAACGTCCTCATTCAAAAGAATAAGCCCTGAAAGTTTTACCGTGGCCGCAAAGGTTTCCGGGCATTATGTAAACTC
>JBDSBL010000191.1:0-2789 GCA_039921625.1 Chitinophagaceae bacterium | reverse complement strand
ACCGCTGCAGTTTCTATTTCTTCTTTTATACTTTTATTTTTTAATACCGGGCTGATCTTAGCCGTGTTGGTATTGCTTTTATTTTGAAAACTGTTGTAATTAAAAAAAGCGTGATCTGCCAACCAGTTTTTAGAAAATATATAGGCAATTTTATAAATGGAAGAATCCATTTTATTACTGGAAAAGTGCAGGGGAACAGCCACCGGTTCTCCATTAATAGATAAATTATTAGCCGTTACATAATTGATCTCCATCCGAGGCAACACAACAAATGGCTGATACAGTTCTCCTTTTACCGGGTCCGTATATTTATAGGTTACCGGCCGCTCCACGGTTAGCTCTTCTCCTGCAATGTTCATATTAAAAATGGCTTTGTATGCCGGGGCTACATCTGGCTGACCTATTAATTGCTGATCGGCCACATTAAAATAACCTTCTTCCATTTTGTTTTGAAGCCAGTAGGGTTGCGTGATTTGCTTATCTGCGGGAACGCCGATTTTTTTTGAAAAAACAATATTTTTATTTCCGCTTAAAGTTGTGGTGGTTGTGGTATCCCAACCATTAATTTTTAATGAGGTCCATTTTATCGGTGCATCCAGGCGGTTGTTGAGGGTAATGTTGATCTGAACAGAATCGGATTGCGCCACATACGGTTGTGAGGTGGTGGCTTCTATCCACAAGCCACTTGCCTGCTCCATCAATTGCTTAACCTCGCTTTTCTTTTGCACTTTCCAATAACTTTCGGGCAGTGCATTTATTGCCTCATACACCTGCCCCAATGCCCGTAATGAATGCTGCGGTTGCAGAAAATTGAAATTGGTTATAACATTTGTGATCCATTGTGTTAGCGGCTTTCCATCCTGTACCCTGCCCCATCCTGTGTTGATGCCATCCATCAGATCCGTTTGCATAGCATCTCCACCAATAAGCTTAAAATATTCAAAGGCTTCTCCCCTGGTTTTTGTAGATCCAAAACCCTGGCTTTTGTGTTGGCTTCTACTTTCAGCTGCTATCTCTCCATAGCTTTTTCCTAATACGGCATTGTATCCGCCTACATCAATTTTTAATTGATCTTCCTTCGTCGTATTGATGCTTCCAAAGTTAAATGTGTTCCAAAGAATACGCCTCGCCTGCCATGGTTTTACCCATTTTAATTGTTCCGGAAAGCGCCTTGGATCTGCAGCAGCCGTAAATGCTTCAGTAGCTAAAATAGCAGATGCGGTATGATGCCCATGACCTCCTTCCCCAGTGGTAGGAAAGCGGGTGATGATCACATCCGGTTGAAATTTGCGGATAACCCAAACTACATCAGATAATATTTTTTCCTTGTCCCACTTAGTAAACGTTTCTTCCGGACTTTTAGAAAAACCAAAATCATAAGCCCTTGTAAATGCCTGCTCCGCTCCATCTATGCGGCGTGCCGCCAAAAGTTCTTGCGTTCTTATCAAGCCCAATTCAATTCCCTGCTCATTGCCAATCAGGTTTTGGCCACCATCTCCGCGGGTCAATGATAGATAACAAGTGCGGTAAAGCCTTTCTTTTGAGAGGTAAGCCAGCAACCTTGTGTTTTCATCATCCGGGTGAGCACCTATATACAATACACTACCAAGCGTGTTGAGTTTTTTTAATCCTAAATAAATATCACCTGATGTGACGGAAGGTGGTGCCTGCGCCCCGGCATTAAAAAATATAAAAAGAAATAAAAAGGAAAATAATTTATTCATGAATCCATTTAATTATTGGCCCACCAGGAATACGGCATTGCAAAACATTAATTTTCCGTTTTCCCAAAAGCTCCGAAACAATACATCATCTGCAAGATAGGTAACGTTGCCGCGACCAACTTCCTGCGTACCAAACAACAAACCATCCTGCAAACGGTTCACCAGTTTGGAGCCTACAAATCCAGCCACCTTTTTTTCTTTTTTCAATACACCTACATTCCAGCCACATTCTTTTATAAAGTCATAAATGGCATTGTCCATTTTAAGTGTATAATAATAATCAGGATATCCAAAGGCCAATGGATGTGTATTGTCAAGTGCTACTTTAAATATAGAGCCGGGTGTGGTGCCAGGGATAAAGTCACGTTCCCTGTCTTCGTACCGGTGCAATGCCTCGTACTTATTTTTGGTATCTTCTTCATCCATTTTTTTGGATTTAATAGCCCAATCCAATTTGGATATTTGGGCCACAGCACCTTCTATTGCTACCACGTTTCCGCCACCATTGATCCAGGCTTTAAAGGCATCGGCAGAGGTTTTATCACTCAGGAACCGATAGGCTCCATCAGGCATGATCAATACATCAAAGGACGACCAGTCCGCGCGGCTCAAATCAGCTGCATTAATTAAAGTAATAGGATAACCCAACACCTGATCAAATAAATGCCAGACCTCACCTACTCCATTGGGGCTTATTCCTTCTCCAGATACAAGAGCTACTCTACGTTTGTTGAATGGCCGAATATTAGAGCTTCCAAAATCAGATCCTTTTTCTACAAATCCGGAAGTGATGGCTGTAAGTTGCAAGCCACTTCTCATAGCTGTTTGACGCACCGTATCCCAAAGATTTGGGTAATACTGATTGCTTGTTTTTAAAATAATTATAGCTCCTCTTTCAAATTGATTTCCACCTGTTTCAAAAGGCAATTCACTCATGCGCAATTTGATGCCTTTCTCTGCTAATTGCAATGCCATCTTCACGCTTTGCACTCCGCTCCAACGCATTACATATCCATACGCATCTGCAGTTGTATTCATGCCCACAGAGCCCGTTGGGTTGGGTTT
>JBDSBL010000190.1:0-12500 GCA_039921625.1 Chitinophagaceae bacterium | reverse complement strand
TTGAGTTATTTTTTCAAGATTGTCTTTCATGCGCACAATAGCATTTCCCAAAAGGTCTTCTCCACTTCTTGCTTTAACCGGCGTGTTGAATTCTCCTTTGCCGATAGCATCCGTGGCTTGCGCCAGTACTTTATTATTTTGGTCAATTTTTTTTATAGATTCTGCAAGGCTTCCGATAGCATCTGCAGGAAAGTGGTTTAATTGAATATCGGTACCGCCCCTGGCTAGTTTTTTAGCTGCTTGCCGAAGCTCCAAAAGCATCTTACTAATACTCAGTATGGTAAGGCTTACCACAAGAAACACTACGAAAAAAGCAATCAATAAAAGCAAAAGGGTTTGCTCTTCTTTGTCTTTTTCTCTTTGGTAAATTGCATTCATCCGCTGCTCCACACTTGCTAATAGATGTTCCTGAAAAGTTCTCAATGCATCTGTTCCTTTGGTTGATAAATTCCACCAGGTTTCGGCATCATAGGTACTGTCAAATACATTTCTTTTAAACAACGTATCGAGATAAGTTATCGTAGGGTTTAAAGCCGACTCCTTCACTAACTCTTTATAATGGGCTAAGTCCTCCGGTTCTGCTTTTTCAAAGAATTCTGTTTCAAAAGAGTGATACAGTTCGTGTTCACTTTGATTCCTTAATAAGGTTTCAGAAAGGTTGTTTTTGGTAAGTAATGCATTGTAAACGTTGGTTCGCAATACACCTAAGTAGGTAACCATTTGTGCTAATACCTGTTCTGATGCAAGGTCTTGATACACGGGTTGTAAAAAACTATTGTTGCCACCTGTGACTACGCTGAGCATATTAAGCCGCACAATAGAATTTGTAAAAAACTGCGAAACTCCATCCGGTGAAATATTGGAACTATCAATCCGCAACCTCATGGAAGAAAGATCATGTAAAAAAGTATAATTGGCAAAGCCGGCAAGCTGCTTATTGTCAGGAGTTTCCAGTACAGCCATTGCAGCATCTGTTTTAGGGCGCTGCTCTATTAAAATTTGGTAATCTTTTTTATCTAAAATGTAAGCGTAGCTGGACCGACGTTCTTTCTGCAATTCATTAATAAGCCGGCTTAAGTTGGTAGATTGATGGATGCGCTCCAGGTAATTTTTTAATAACCCTACCTGTTTGCTTTTTTCTTTATAAAACTGGAATGATAGAAATGCTAATAAGGTTAATGGCAATAAGCCAATCAACAATAACTTTATAGTAAGTGGAATTTTTCTAAACAATTTATTCAACTTTTACTCCACGTTTTCATAGGTGTCTGACTACAAAAGCAGCGGGCAATTAATAATCAATGTTTGGCGATAAAGATATTGTAGAAAAATAAAAAGCAATTTCAATTCGCCTAAATTTTTTACAACCGTGCTCATAAAAAGGTATTCTTACGCTTTATTTATACTACTAATTATTTAATAGATTTTAGTTGGAACCGGTTATACTAATAAAATTAATGGCGGAAAAACAACCCATAACTTTCCCGCTCCAACACATCCTGCCACTGCTCAATCACTCGCTTATACGCTTTACCAACCGGCATTATTTTCCTATCTAAATCATACAAACCCAATTCATTTATCCGGCCATTATTTTCGCGAAGAGCCGTATCCCAATCTACCTGATGAGTAAGACTGTACCAGGTAAAACCAATCACCGGTATGCCATCCTGTATCAGGCGATGTACATTGGCCCATTCCTTATAAAACCAATCAACGGAATCAGGCATTACTTTATTTGTTTCCGTATGCATGATGGGCAAGCGGTACCGGCTGTAATATTGATGGGTGATCACATAATAACCAAAGATTTCTCCAGCAGCTTTCGTGGTGCCATTTGGCAATACAATGTGTTCATTGGTGCAGTAATAATCATTGCCCATAATGCAGCGGGCCGTTACCTGATTTTGTTCAAACCAGTGGTATTCTTCTTTGGACATTCCATTTTCTAAGAGGTACTCATACATACTTACTTTAATGGGATAGCCATAGGTAAGGTCAAGCGCCAGAAAACGTTTTTGATTTAAAAAGTTAGCCATCTTTTGTACTTCCGGCCGCATAGGATGAAAGTATTCCGATGACTCGCTCTGAATAAAAATGGCATCTGGCCGCACTTTCAATATTTCATGCATGGCCAATACATTTGCTTTGCATAAATGCTTTAAGGCCGTCACAAAAGCAAGGTCGCTGCAAAGCCGCTCATTCCACCATCCATACTGTGCAGAGAACATGGCGGTAATAAAAATTTCATTGATGGGAGTGTAAAATTGAAGATGCGGATACCGCTGGGCAAAGGCTCTTGCGTATTCAGCAAAGTATTGTGGAAAGTCAGGATTCTGAAAATTACCTAACCAGTCCGGCACTCCAAAGTGGCATAAATCTACTATGGGAATGATGCCAAGGTCCCGCAATTTCTGAAAAGTAACATCAGTAAATTCCCAATCATATTTGCCGGGAGCCACATGTGTTCTATAATATGGCGCACCATAGCGGAGGTAAGAAATTCCTAATTCCTTTACAAGTTGGAAATCCAGCTTCCAGTTTTCATAGTGGCCACACTTTTCCATTTCATCCACTCTCGCCGTACTTCCATCCGGTAGTAGGATGGTGGGATAACTGTTTTCAATGCCCGTAGCAAACATAAACTTACTGCCATTCATTCCGATCTGTATTGGTGAAAAAAGGTAATTTCTATTGCTGTCTCTTACCAGTTAGATACCAGTTATTGACAGGTGTTTTTAAATATCCTGTTCAATAGGCTTTCCACTTTCCTGACTTGGGTCTGCATCATTCTTTTTGCCTTTTTGTGTTTCTTGTGCAAACTCTACCTCATCTTCAGAAGTTTCTTCTCCCGGTGCTTTATCTACACCCTGAGGCCCATGACCCGGGTAAGCATTTTTATTTTCTTCTTTTTGTGGTCCTTCTCTTTTTTGTTCCTGCATAAACTATTTTTTAAAAGTATAAAAAGCGCTGTTGCAATATACTTCTACTTCCTGTTTTCACTAATCTTGTGCCACCCTTTTTATATTTAGGTTTATTTACTTTCAAATTAAGGACAACTGGTTATATGGTAACACGACAGCTAACGATAAATGGAAAAGTGCAGGGAGTTTTTTTCCGGGCTTCTGCCAAAGAAATGGCTGAGAAGCTGGGGCTTGTAGGCTGGGTAAAGAATACCCGCGAAGGAAATGTAGAAGCAGTAGTTACAGGTACTATAGAAAGCGTAACCGAGTTTGTAAACTGGTGCCACAAAGGTCCTGAGCGGGCACAGGTTTCGGACGTTGCGGTTGTAGAAAAGGGTTTAGAAAACTTTACCTCATTTAAAATTATTCGTTGAGTTTTTGGAATTACTATTCACTAAATACCATTCAATAGATAAAGGAAAAATGAGCTTCTATGATAAATATGAATTGCGATAGTATAAATAACTAAAAGGTATTATAAGGTCTTTTTTAAATAAGGTCATATACTAACCTAACCACCTTCGCCATCGGTAATTTCTGTGCCCACTTCGCTGGATTTGGCTTCTTCTTCATCCGTCTTTTCAAATGGCGCTCCCTTTATATTTTCATTGGCTCTCGGGTTTGGATTTGTGGCCATTATTTGTTCCTTTCCTTCCTCATGGGTATCCTTTTTTTCATCTGAAGTTTTAGGATCATTTTCCTGGTGGTTCATGGTTTTATTTTTAATAATAATGAAAAAAGTTGTGCCAGTTAATAGAGCCTTCTTATTAAAAAGTTGCTACTGATTCTATTGCCCAAACGGAGCGTCGCCCATGTCGCTTCATAGTAGCACCAAAGCTTGTAACTAAATTATTTTCTTTTATTTGTTTTTCAGTTTACAATTTTCAGTGGACTAAAAAACTGTTGGGACTATCGGCTGAAAAGTTCAACTTTGCTTCCTTTTAATTTTTTGTATGCCCAGTTCCCGCAAGGCAGCTATTTCCTTTATTTTTATTACGCTTTTAATTGATGTTACCGGTCTTGGTTTAATCATACCGGTGCTACCCAAATTGATTGAAAGCCTTACGGGTGGCAACATTAGCGATGCATCGCGATGGGGTGGTTGGCTTACATTTTCGTATGCCATCATGCAGTTTCTTTTTTCGCCGGTGCTGGGCAATTTAAGCGATCGGTTTGGCCGCCGCCCGGTTTTGTTGTTTTCACTTTTAGGTTTTGGGGTTGATTATATTTTCCTTGCATTTGCTCCTACTATTGGGTGGCTTTTTGTGGGCCGCACTATTGCCGGCATCACCGGAGCTTCCTTTACCACCGCGGCAGCTTACATTGCGGACATTAGCAACAATGAAAACAGAGCCCAAAATTTTGGCATGATCGGGGCTGCTTTTGGCATTGGATTCATCATTGGTCCGGTAGCGGGCGGGCTGTTGGGACAATATGGTCCCCGCGTACCTTTTTTAGTAGCCGCCGGCTTGAGTTTGGTCAATGCATTGTATGGTTTTTTTGTATTGCCGGAATCTTTGGGAAAAGAAAACCGCCGGAAGTTTGACTGGAAGAGGGCAAACCCTATTGGCTCTTTAATGAGTATTAAAAAATATCCTGCTATCAGCGGGTTGGTAGGCTCATTGGTACTGGTGTACCTGGCTGCTCATGCCGTGCAAACTAACTGGACCTTTTTTACCATTGAAAAATTTGGATGGTCTGTAAAAACAATTGGTTATTCGCTTGGGTTGGTAGGAATATTGACTGCCACGGTGCAAGGAGGATTGATCCGATATATAAATCCAAAATTAGGAAATGAGAAAAGCGTTTACTTAGGTTTGAGCCTTTATGCACTTGGCTTATTGTTATTCGCTTTTGCATGGAAAAGCTGGATGATGTTTGCGTTTCTTGTTCCTTATTGTCTGGGAGGTATTGCTGGACCCGCCTTGCAGTCCATTATTTCCGGGCATGTAAAACCAAACGAGCAGGGAGAACTACAAGGGGCGCTGACGAGTATGATCAGTGTCACCTCTATCATTGGGCCATTACTTATGACCAATCTCTTTGCTTACTTTACCGGGCCCACGGCTCCGGTGCACTTTGCTGGAGCTCCTTTCTTACTTGGTTCTGTACTTATGTTGGGGAGCAGCATTATTGCCTATTATGTATTGAGAAAAGAAAAAGTAGCCATCAAACCATCTCCTTCCTGATCATCCCTCAGTAAGATTATCATCAAAAGAAGCATCCGCTCCATCATTAGAGGTATCCTCTCCAAAACTTCCTGAAGATGTTTTTGTTGGGGAGCTATTGGATTCATCTGTTGGGCTTTCACTAATGGTTTGTACGCCTGGCTGAATGGCGGAATCGTCTCTAAGATCCGGATCGTTTTTTCTACCTTTTTCAGCGGCTTTATTGCGTGAAGGATCGTTATTATCTTTTTCCATTTTTATCTAATTTACCTATAGTAGGAAAATGTTGTGCCAAGGAATGTTGCCTCATTTTTACAAGACGTGCTGCATTCCTTTTTATATCTTCGGGATTATGCTAAAACAGTCGTGGAGTTTTATAATGATCCTTTTATTGGCAGCAGGTTGTGGCGCCGAAAGTGCACCTAAAGAAAAGAGGGCAACAACAGAATCTGTGGAGAAAAAGGCAACGGATCAGCCTGTAGCAAGTGAGATGGATACAGCACATTACCTCCAATTATTAAAGCATATTGCCAATGGTGATACCACTGGGCGGTGGCCTGTGAAAGCCCCTTTTCCGTCTCAAGGGTCTGTACTTCCGTTTCATAGAATTGTTTCTTATTATGGCAATTTATACTCAAAACAAATGGGGGCATTGGGTGAGTTTCCAAAAGATTCCATGTTGAAAAGGCTGCAGGAAGAAGTGGCTAAATGGACCAAAGCGGATAGCATGTTGCCGGCTGTACCTGCATTGCATTATATAGCAGTGACGGCGCAAGGCGCTCCGGGGGCAGCAGGTAATTACCGGTTGCGCATGCCATTTCACCAAATAGATACGGTACTTAATTGGGCAAAAGAAATCAATGCCCTTGTGTTTATTGATATTCAGGTAGGGCTGAGTAGTATACAAAAAGAAGTAGTGGAGTTTGACCGTTATTTTGCGCTGCCCAATTTTCATTTAGGAATTGATCCAGAATTTTCAATGAAAACAGGTGCAAGACCGGGAACGAGAATTGGTACTTATGATGCGGTTGATATCAATTTTGTTATTGACCATCTTGCTGCTATTGTGCGCAAAAATAATCTGCCTCCAAAGGTGCTGGTCATCCACCGGTTTACACGGGATATGGTAACCAATTATAAAAATATAAAACTGGTGCCGGAGGTGCAGGTGGTAATGGATATGGACGGCTGGGGCGGCCCTGCTAAAAAGGAAGATACCTACAAAGCCTACATTTTTAATCAGCCGGTGCAGTATACCGGGTTTAAAATATTTTATAAAAATGATACAGAAAGAGTAGGTGAAAAAAGAGAAATGCAACCGGCAGATGTGTTGCGTTTGAGACCCAACCCCGTATATATTCAGTACCAATAAATAGAATAATTCTGTATTTGAAAATGGGTAAACGACCGTGGAGATTTTTAAGGGTATAAAATGCGCACTAAGATTTAATTATCAGTAGTGAAAAATTTTATGATCGCATTGTTTGGTGGATGATATAATAACTAACGGCAACAAGCAATAAAATAAAGATGATGAAGATGATCAACCAGGAATCGACTCCTACCTGTCTTTTTTTGCGATAGATTTTTTTTCTTTCCGTTTTCTTTTTTAGGTCTCTATTTAATTGATCCACGATAAGATCAATTTTTTGCTTGTTTGGTACTTGCTGCAAACCTTCTACCGCGTCAGAAGCAAATTCGTTTTCCAGTAATTGTTTTTCTACCTCATGTTGTTTTTCATCCGGCAGTTTGCCTTGCAGGTAAAGCAATAAAGTTTCCCTATCTATATCAGTGGGGAGATGGCCTAATATGTCTTTTAAATTTTCCTTCATTTGTGAGAAGTTCTCAATTGGTGGTTCTTTTTTTCCATTATCAGTTTCAGGTTTCGCTTCCCATTTTGAATAAAGCTTTTTACCTGAAGCAAACTAAAACCTGTCTTATCACTTACCTGTTGATAACTATTTTTTTGTAGGTAAAATAATTGCACGCAACGCTGCTGCTCTTCGCCTAATTCTTCTATAGATTTTTCCAGCAAAAGGTACATTTTCTCCGACTCCTCCCATTCCTTTTCTTCCTCATCAAAAACATAGGAAGCGGTTTCCTTCATCTCAATAATTACTTTACCTTTTTGACCTCGCAACTTCATCAGGCAATGGTTTTTGGCCACCATATAAAGCCAGGATTTAAAATAATCAATTTTGTATTTTGATACATCGGTAAGCACCTTTAAAAATATCTGTTGCACACAATCTTTTGCTTCCTGCTCTTCCTTCATATATTTCATACATACACCAAAGAGCAGCAGCGTGTACCGCTCCAGCAAAATGCCGATCCATTCACTGTTGTTATCTTCGCTGTGATAATGCAACAGTTGCGCATCTGAAATATGGTTGAATTGACCTGTTTTCACCAAGTTGAAAAATAGCTAATTTCAGGCTTTAAGATGCAGGATTTTAAAAATTTCACATTTAATAAATCTAAATAAATGTCTTTTGGAATTTGTATTGTTTCGGCAGCGCCGGTGCGTCAGGAACCTTCTCACCGGGTTGAAATGATCAATCAGTTATTGTTTGGCGAGACGGTGGAAATACTTGATGAAAAAGAAGAGTGGTTGCAGGTGCGGCATCTTTTTGATGGGTATACAGGTTGGAGCACCAACCATCTGATACAATCCGTAGGTAGGGAAGTAGCAGAAAAAAATGAACTTTATGTAAGCACCGGTTTGCTCAACCCGGTAACGCTGCCAGATGAATTGATCAACCTCTGCATGGGCTCTTCCCTCACAGGGTATAATGAAGAAACACGATTGTTGTGGGACGGTCAGCATAAATACCATGGTACCTTTCGTAAGGTGAGTGATGAGCCATCGGAACATTTACTACTGCATACTTTACAACCCTGGATCAACGCTCCTTATTTATGGGGTGGTCGCACTTTTTTAGGAGTTGATTGCAGTGGGTTTGTGCAAATAATATTTAAGGTAATGGGATTTGCTTTAAAAAGAGATGCCTATCAACAGGCGGAGCAGGGGGAGGTGGTTAGTAATATTAGTTTAGCAAAAACAGGGGATGTTGCTTTTTTCAATAATGAAGCGGGCCGGATCACACACGTTGGTATTATTCTACATGGCAATAAAGTGATACATGCATCCGGGAAAGTGCGAATAGATGCAGTAACGGAAGAAGGCATTATTAACAAAGAAAATGGACATAAAACCCACTCACTTCATTCTATTAAACGGATGATTTATATTTAGAAAAGGGCTGGAAATTATCTAAACAAATTAAAGAAAGCTTTATCCCAACCAAGCATTTTAAAAGCAGTATAAAAAAGTACCACAGCAAAAATTCTTTTGATGGCTAGTTCTGAAATAACCAACGAAATTTTGCTGCCAACCCAACCTCCTGCTACAAAGGCAATACTCATAATAAGCACCACCTTCACATCAATGAACCCCTTTTGATAATAATTGATAACAGCCAAAATACCTACTGGCAACAACAGCAAACCTAGCGAAGTGCCTTGCGCCTGAAACTGACTAAAACCTACGAAAAATATGAGTGCGGGTACAATGATGATTCCTCCCCCAACTCCTATTAATCCGCTCAGAGTGCCGGCAAGCAAACCAATGATGGCGATAATGATTATAACCTGTGTTGTCATTTTAATACGTTTGTTTTCAGGTGCTTCCATTAAGCAAATTTTTGCTGATACAATTCAATGGCTTCGTTGATTATTTTATATGCCTCTTCTGCACTTTGAAAATTATTGATTTGCACCTGTTTGTTTTCAAGCACCTTGTATTGTTCAAAAAAATTACGCAACTCACTTATAAAATGACTTGGCATTTCACTGATGCTAGAAATGTGATTTACGGATGGATCTCTGGTAGCGACGGCAATAATTTTATCATCATCTTCTCCATTATCAATCATTTGCATATTGCCAATTACAGTAGCCTCTACCAGGCAAAGTGGTTGAATGGATTGCGAGCAAAGTACTAATATGTCCAACGGGTCATTATCGTGGCCAAGGGTTTGCGGAATAAAACCATAATTGATGGGATAATGAAATGAGGAATGTATGACGCGGTCCAGTTTTAAAAGGCCTGTTTCTTTATCTATTTCATATTTGGTACGAGAGCCTTGTGGTATTTCTATTAGTGCATTCACCTGGTTGGGTGCCTCCTTGCCAAATGTAGCGCCATGCCATGGATGCAATACGTTGTTTCTATTCATTATAATAAAATTAGCTGCTTAATTTATACCCTGCAAAGGTGGCCAACAATCCTAAACCAACACTTAAAAAAATATATCCGGCAAATGCGGCCCAGCGGTTTTGTTCCCACAAAGAAAAGCTCTCCATGGTAATAGATGAGAAAGTGGTGAAGCCGCCGCAAAAACCAGTCATAAGTAACAAACGGTTTTGCTCTGTTATAAGATCTTTTGTCAGCAAACCCATTAGAATGCCAATAAGCAAACAGCCACCAACATTAGCAGCCAACGTACCGAATGGATAATGCGATGTATTGATATATCGTTGCAGTAAAAAACGGATCATACTTCCGGCCGCTCCACCTGCACCTACTAATAACAGGGAATTCATCATGGCATGGAATCTTTTGCTGCGGGTGAAAAAGTGTATTTAAGGTCTACAAGCCACTGCCCATCCCGGTTAACTACTTTTAATCGTTCGTTCTTTTTTTTATAAGAATTAGAATAAGAAATAAGACTCACACTATCATTTACGGGCTTGATAGAATGTATATTGATAGATGCATTTCTATATTGATAGCGGTCCTCATCAGACAGTTGTTCTTTAAAGCTGCGTTGGGTGGCATCCAGGTATTGGTTGTTCAAAGAATCGTTGATGATGAATGTTTGTGCTTTTTTAAAATCAGATTTTAATACGGCATTGATAAAATTGCGGGCCGCATCTACATCGTTTTCCGATGCCGGTGCTGTTTCTTCTTTTTGTTTGTTATCTGCGCAGCTACAAAAAAATTGCAGGAACAAAAAGCTGCAAATCAATATGCTTTTCATTCCTGCAAAATACAAAAGTTACTGCAAGCTTTTAATGCCTGTCGGTATATCGGTCAAATCTTCTTTGCTGTTGGGGCTGAGCCTCCATTTGCTCTTGCTCCACTTTATATTCTTTATCGTATGCCCTCAAAATGGCTTTTACGAGTTTGTGCCGTACCACGTCTTCTTCATCTAGTTCTATGTACCCAATCCCTTCCACATCACGCAAAATGCGGCTTGCTTTTTCCAAGCCACTTCGTTGGTGCCTTGGTAAGTCAACCTGCGTAAGGTCGCCGGTAATAATGGCTTTTGCACTAGGCCCTATTCGCGTTAAAAACATTTTTAACTGAAGGTCAGTAGCATTTTGTGCTTCGTCTAAAATAATAAAAGCATTATCTAATGTGCGGCCACGCATATAAGCTAAGGGAGCTATCTCAATGGTGCGGGTGCTCATATAATAGCCCAATTTGTCAGCAGGTATCATATCATCCAACGCATCATAAAGAGGGCGCAGATAAGGATCAATTTTTTCTTTAAGATCGCCGGGTAAGAAGCCGAGATTTTCACCGGCTTCCACTGCAGGTCGTGTCAAAATGATTTTTTTAACCACCTTATTTTTTAGAGCCCGTACTGCCATGGCAACAGCAGTATAGGTTTTGCCGGTACCGGCTGGCCCTATTGCAAATACAATGTCGTTTTTCTCTGAGGAGGTTACCAACCTTTTTTGATTGGCTGTTCTGGCCCGAACCGTTTTTCCATTAGGGCCAAATACCAGTACATCATTAGGATTTGTTTCAATAAAATTATCTACTGTTTCGGCATCATCGCCACCCAGTATTTGTTCGAAATAATTTTCGCTCATATGACCATTGCGCTCCAGATATTGCACTATTAAGTCAATCTTTTCTTTAGCGCCATCTACCTGTTCCGGTGCACCGCTTAATTTAAGCTGCGTGCCGCGGGAAAGGATTTTTAATAAGGGAAATCGTTTTTTTAAAATGTCAAGCTTACCGTTATTTACTCCAAAAAATTCAATGGGGTTTACCGTTTCAAGGTTGATGATCGTGTCTCTCAATTCAAAATAATTTAGTTTTTAATTCCGGATTACGGTTTTCTTTCAAATGATTCATTTATCTAACCAACAAGTTAAACCAACTGTTGTTAAAGAATTGTGGTTACTTATTCACACAAATGTTAATTAAAACGGTTGTACTGCTATTTCATTTTTGATGATAATTTGATTATTTAAATAGTATCTCCCTTACTGTGTTCCGCAATCTATAATCACAGGATTGGAATAATCTTTTACAAATTAATGGTAGGTAAGGTTGCGCCTTTTTTGCTTAAAAAGGAAAATAACATAAATTTTTTTCACAAGGATTTTGCATCTGTTTAGTAAAA
Organism: Chitinophagaceae bacterium; assembly: GCA_039921625.1. Taxonomy (GTDB): domain Bacteria; phylum Bacteroidota; class Bacteroidia; order Chitinophagales; family Chitinophagaceae; genus Flavisolibacter. Next base: position 947 of record JBDSBL010000190.1, on the reverse strand, counting down.
ACTAAATTTCCATGTCAGGATTAATAGGAAATTTGTTTCACGTTTTCCATCCACCGATTATTACAAAATAGATTGTGTATTATTTGTGTCAGTCTGTTTAGGTTTTTGTGATAATATAAAAAAGGTAAACTATTATTTTATTTATGCTCCGTTACCTCCTGGCCATTTTTTTTCTTTCAATAGCTTCAGCTGTTTCGGCTCAAGGCTTAAAAATTTATGGTCGCATTACGACCAGCAAATTAGAGCCTATTGCCTTTGTAAGCGTACAACTAAAGGAACTACGAACGGGTACGGTAACCAAGGAAGATGGAACTTTTGAATTGTATGTAGAAGGAGGACAATACAACCTGGTGGTAAGTATGATTGGCTATAAAACAAGGCAACTGGGGATAGTGGTAGAAAAAGATTATCAGCAAAATATTATACTGGAAGAAGATGACTCACACCTGGAGGAGGTAATAGTAAAAGCAAAGGTGAGAGACCGTGCTGAAGAAGTAGTCAGAAGTGTAATTCAAAATAAAGAAAAAATACAGGCCACCGCTGGTGCCTATTCAGCAAAGGTTTACATCAAAGCAGTGCAGCAGGATTCACTTACGAGGAAAAATAAAAATCAAAAAAATTCTAATGTCCTCACTGGCGATGAAGATCTAAATGGCATGGCCATGACGGAGATTTCATTGAAGATGGATTTTGAATCGGCAAACCGAACAAAAGAAGAGCGGTATGGCGTTAAAAAAATTGGTGACCCGTCCCGGCTGTTTTATTTAACTACCACTGATGGTATTTTTAATTTTTATGATAACCTCATAAAGGTTCCGGCCATCTCCGCTACTCCATTTTTATCTCCTATCAGTTATAGCGGATTGATAGCTTACAAATTCAAAACAATAAAAATAGAGCGCATAGGTGGCCATAAGATTTATACCATTTCAGTAAAACCGCGGCAA
>JBDSBL010000189.1:0-42551 GCA_039921625.1 Chitinophagaceae bacterium | reverse complement strand
TGGATTAAATACATTTGTAACATGAGCATTGAAGAATTATATAGCGTTTATCTGCAATACCCTTCTATACAAACAGATACCCGCAAATTACAGAAAGGTGATATATATTTTGCGCTAAAAGGACCTTCTTTCAATGGCAATGCCTTTGCGCAGCAAGCCTTAAGTATGGGTGCTGCCTATGCGGTAGTTGATGAAGAAATAAGCAATGTATCGGGCAATACTATTTTGGTAGATGATGTGCTCTACGCCTTACAGCAACTTGCTACTCACCACCGGAAACAGTTTACAATTCCATTTATTGCCATTACCGGCTCCAATGGCAAAACCACTACAAAAGAGCTGCTGCACGCAACCCTTTCATCCACCTTTAAAACCTACACCACAGAAGGCAATCTTAACAACCATATTGGTGTCCCACTTACCATTTTAAAAATAAAGAAAGACGCACAATTTGCCATTATTGAAATGGGAGCAAATCACTTGGGAGAAATTGCATCTTATTGCGAAATAGCGCAACCTACGCACGGCTTAATCACCAATTGCGGCAAAGCACATTTAGAAGGTTTTGGTAGTGAAGAAGGAGTAAAAAAGGCCAAAGGAGAATTGTTCGATTACTTAAGAAAAATGGAAGGAACTGCCTTTGTAATGTGGGATTATGAATACTTACAAAAAATGAGCAATGGCATTGCAAAAATAATTACCTACGGAACTAAAGAAGCCTGTGTGGAAGGCCAAATTATAGAAGCTGCTCCTTTTCTAAAAGTGGCTTTCAACAAAGGCTTTGAAGGTACCATCACCACCTCATTGGTTGGTGCTTACAACCTGCCTAATGTATTAGCAGCGGTTGCTATAGGTCACTTTTTTGGGGTGCCTGATGACGCTATGAAAAAAGCGATTGAAGAGTACCAACCTACTAACAGCCGGTCGCAATTAATAGTAAGCGGAAGCAATCAATTAATAGTAGACGCATACAACGCCAACCCAAGCAGTATGAAGGTGGCTATTGAAAATTTTGCAGCCACCCCTGGTAATCAAAAAGTTTTAGTGCTCGGTGCTATGGCTGAATTGGGGAAAGAAAGTATTGCTGAACACCAACAAATAATTGACGAAATAAATAAATACTCCTGGACAAAGGTGGCTTTGGTAGGAGGTGACTTTACCGAAATAAACCATTTGCATCATCAATTTCAAAATGCTTCGGAAGCCGGCGAGTGGTTGCAAAAACAGAACTTTAAGAATACTTATTTTTTGATAAAGGGATCCAGAAGTATACAAATGGAAAAAGTATTGGACTATGTAACGCCTTAAAAAATGAAAGAAGAAGAAGTTGCAAGAGGATATTTAGCTACTGTATTTTCCTGCCGCTGCCCCCGGTGCCGCGAAGGAAAATTATTTAAAAATCCTATTGCCTTAGGACTAACAAGAAACATGGAAATGTATGAGGCATGCACACTCTGTGGCCAACCTACAGATATTGAACTAGGCTTTTATTATGGAACAGGCTATGTTAGCTACCTTATTTCATTGGTCATTACCGGTATTACTTTTCTTTTGTGGTTTCTCTTCATTGGCTATTCTTTTCACGACAATCGCTTTCTCACCTGGATCATATGTAACAGCGTTTTTTTAATAGTACTTCAGCCCTGGCTCATGCGTTTTTCCCGAAGTCTTTGGATATCATGGTTTGTAAAATACGATCCTCACTGGAAAGAAAGACCACCCGAAGAAAGAGAACGCACCAATAAAGACATATCGAATAATTGGTAGATTTCATTTATTTCTTGCGTAATAAGTTCTACAGTAGTATTTTTATTTCAATAATGCTTCTGCGGGGCACAACTTTAGCATAAGCAGCTTAAATAACCTTTAAAAAATTATTATGAAAACGTTTATTAACGCCTCAAACAAGATTGTAGCTTTCCTGATTGCCTTCTTTTTTTCAGTAGCGGCTGTAGCTCAGGAAAAGTCAGTGGATATAAACATCAATAAAGACAACGGAAGCAGCAACTGGTACACCAATCCAATTGTATGGATCATCGGTGGCGCCGTTTTCATTTTATTATTGGTAGCCCTTTTAAGAGGAAATAGCAATAAGAACTAATCAACTCAATTCTGAAAATAATTTCAGTGTTAGTGAAAAAAAAGGCAGCCTGTGTAGCTGCCTTTTTTCTTTTTATACCCGTTCAGAATCACTCTATTTATTGGTTATTTTTTTTAAAGAATTATTTAAATGGAAAAATATTAAGCACTTTAATTCTTATGAGAATCTTTTTTTCTATCCATTACTTTCTGCACTGCTTTTACTATATGGTCTGCGTCCAATCCATATTTTTTCATCAGGTCAGCAGGTTTTCCACTTTCACCAAATGAGTCGTCTACCGCAATATATTCTTGTGGTACTAAATAGTTTTTTACAATTACCTGGGCCACACTATCACCTAATCCACCAAGACGGTTGTGCTCTTCGGCTGTTACCACACAGCCTGTCTTGCGTATAGATGTCAGCACTGCTTCTTCATCTAAAGGCTTTATGGTGTGTATGTTTATAATCTCAGCATTGATGCCTAAACTTTCCAATATTTCTCCTGCCTGAATGGCTTCCCAAACCAGATGACCCGTTGCAATGATGGTAACGTCCGTTCCCTCGTTTACCATCCATGCTTTTCCAATTTCAAACTTTTGATCGGGATCGGTAAACACAGGAATTACCGGCCGGCCAAAACGCAGGTACACAGGCCCTACATGATCTGCAATGGCAATGGTTGCAGCCTTCGTTTGGTTGTAATCGCATGGGTTAATGACCGTCATACCGGGCAGCATTTTCATTAACCCAAGGTCTTCTAATATCTGGTGCGTGGCACCATCCTCACCTAAGGTAAGGCCGGCGTGGGAGGCACAAATTTTTACATTTTTATTGGAGTACGCCACGGACTGCCTAATCTGATCATATACCCGCCCTGTAGAAAAATTAGCAAAGGTGCTTGTGTATGGAATGCTCCCGCCAATCGTCATTCCGGCCGCCATACCAATCATGTTTGCCTCGGCTATTCCTACTTGAAAAAACCGCTCTGGAAATTCCTTTATAAATGGTTCTAATTTTAAAGAACCCACGAGGTCGGCACAAAGAGCCACCACATCCGGATTCCTTTTTCCAGCTTCTAATATGCCGGCTCCAAAGCCAGAACGTGTATCTTTTTTTTCAGTGAATGTGTATTTTTTCATTTTATAGAATAGTGAAAAGTAGAATGAGAAATGAATAGAATTTATTAATTACAGAAATGAGTAACTTTTGCTTTTACTCATTAACTATATATTTTAATTCTTATTTAATAATCAAGAAGTGAACTTTCTAATTGATACAAAGCTTGCTGCAATTGCTCATCATTGGGAGCTACGCCGTGCCACTTGTGAGAGCCCATCATAAAGTCCACGCCATGCCCCATATTGGTTTGCATTAATATCATGATCGGTTTTCCCTTAAATGCTTTTGCTTTGGCCAACTCCAAGGTGGAGATTACTTCCTCTAAATTGTTACCGTTCATCTCCAAAACTTCCCAGCCAAATGCTTCCCATTTTGCTCTAAGATTTCCCAGCGATAAAACTTTTTCTGTAGGACCATCAATTTGCTGACCGTTTACATCAATAGTGGAAATAAGATTGTCTACTTTATTGAAAGGAGCATACAAAGCAGCTTCCCAAATTTGACCTTCCTGCAATTCTCCATCGCCATGTAATGAAAAAACAAACCGCTTGTCGCCTTTTAATTTTTTGGTTTGTGCTGCTCCTATGGCTACAGATAAACCTTGCCCCAGAGAGCCTGAAGCGATACGAATACCCGGCAATCCTTCGTGTGTAGTAGGGTGCCCTTGCAAACGGGAGTTTATCTGGCGGAAGGTTTTTAATTCACTTACATCAAAATATCCGGAACGGGCCAGCACGCTGTACCACACGGGAGATATATGCCCATTAGAAAGGAAAAAAAGATCTTCCCCAATGCCATCCATATTAAATTGGGGATCGTGCTTCAATACATGAAAATAAAGCGCCACAAAATAATCAGTACAGCCCAGAGATCCGCCCGGATGGCCCGACTGACATTGATGAACCATCCGCACAACATCTCGGCGCACCTGCGTGGCCATACCTTCCAACTCTTGCAAATTATAATGTTTGTCCATTTTTATAAATCAACTTTTTAAATTTTCCGGTGATCCTCCACCACTACTTTTTCTTCTCCCATTTTCTGGGCATCTTCTAAAAACTTTGCTAGTCCAATATCAGTTAGCGGGTGCTTCAATAAGCCTAAAATTGATTCCAGAGGACAGGTACAAACATGAGCTCCAAGCTCTGCTGCCCGCACTATGTGGTTGGAGTTGCGGATAGAAGCAGCTAGTATTTCAGTGCGATAGCCTTGTACTGTAAAGATCTGTGCGATCTGCTCTATAAGCAACATACCATCCCAACCGGTATCATCAATACGGCCAATAAAAGGCGAAACATAAGCCGCACCTGCTTTGGCTGCTAAAAGTGCCTGCCCGGCAGAAAAGATGAGTGTGCAATTGGTGCGAATACCATTGTCTGTAAACCACTTAATGGCTTTTACCCCATCCTTTATCATAGGCACTTTCACCACAATATTTGGGTGGATAGCAGCCAGCTTTTTTCCTTCCTCCACCATTGTGTCAAAAGAAGTAGTGAGTACTTCTGCAGAAATATCTCCATCTACTTCTTCACAAATGGCGCGGTAATGCTCCATCACGGCCTCTTCTCCGCGAATGCCTTCTTTGGCCATCAAAGATGGATTGGTAGTTACTCCATCAAGCACCCCGAGTGCATTGCCTTCCCGAATCTGCGCCAGATTGGCGGTGTCTAAAAAAAACTTCATGATATTAAATTATAGAGTGATAATAAAATTGTCTACCAATAGATAGTATATAATGCGGCCAATATGCCGCAAATAATTAAGGCACCTACAGCAAAACCCGGTGCCATGCGGAATAACTTTGGATCCACTTCCAATGCATTTGGTCTTACTCCTTTCCGGTTGTCGATATAGCTAATAATAACCATACCCAGCACACAGAAAATAAAAACAAATCCCATCCGGTCCAAGAAAGGAATTTCATAAATACCGTCAGAATTTTTTACAGAAAAACCAAATGGAGCAAGGAAAGAAAGATTAGCAAAGCCAGGTAAAAACTTTAAGAAAAGAGACATAAGAAATCCTCCTATTGTTGCAAAAAGAGCCGCATTGGAGGTTGCTTTTTTCCAGAAAAAACCAAGGATGAACATAGCAAAAATACCCGGTGATACAAAGCCGGTATATTCCTGAATGTATTGAAAACCTCCTTTCTTATCAATACCCAAAAGGGGCGCAATAATAACAGCTAAGATCATAGCAATTACCACTACTATGCGGCCAATGCGCACTTGTGTTTTTTCGTCCGCTTCCGGGTTTATTTTTTTCTTATAAATGTCTAATGTAAAAATGGTAGAAATAGAATTGGCTTTACCAGCCAAAGAAGCAACAATTGCTGCCGTTAAGGCTGCAAAAGCAAGTCCCTTTAATCCAGGGCCTAAAAGATTTAATAATACAGGGTAGGCACGATCCGGATTTACCTCACCCATTTGCAACATATCCTGCTGAAAAAATCCTTTGTTGTACAATACATAGGCTGCTATACCGGGAAGCACCACAATCACCGGCATCAACAACTTTAAGAACGCCGCAAACAAGATTCCTTTTCGGGCCACAGGCAACGTAGCACCTAAGGCACGCTGGGTGATGTATTGATTGCACCCCCAATAATTTAAATTCACAATCCACATACCGCCTACCAGTAAAGTAAGGCCAGGCAGGTCCATGTAATTTGGATTGCTTCTGTCAAAGATCATGTGGAAGTGATCGTTGGCGTGCTCCACCATTAAATTGAAACCATTGATAGTACCTGAAGTTCCAAATTTTTCAGACACCAGGTTCAACGCAAGATAGGTAGTGACAAGCCCCCCTAATATGAGAAAGAACACTTGTATCACATCTGTATAACCAATCACCTTCATACCGCCCAACGTAATAAATATGGCAAACACAGCCAACACATACATACAGGCTGTGGTATTGATTCCCGATATACTATTGATAGCCAAAGCTCCTAAATAAAGTATGGAAGTAAGATTGACCACTACATAAAGCAATAACCAAAAAACCGCCATAATCATGGCTACAGTGCTATTGTACCGCTTGTGCAAAAACTGCGGCATGGTATATATCTTATTCTTTAAATAAACCGGAATAAAAAAGATAGCTACTATCATTAAAGTAGCTGCCGCCATCCACTCGTAAGTAGATATGGCAAGCCCCATTTTAAACCCACTGCCACTCATACCTATAAACTGCTCTGCTGATATATTGGATGCTATCAACGAAGCACCAATTGCCCACCACGTAAGAGATCCTTCTGCCAAAAAGTAATCATGAGAGGCAGAAATACTGGCCTTCCTCTTTTTTTGATAAATCCAATAACCATAAGAGGCAACAATGAGAAAATAAACAAGGAATACAATGTAGTCAGTGGTAGAAAGGGTGTTCATTATAAACGTTCTGTTGGTTTCGAGTTTTAAATATAGCAGTAAATTAGGTTTTCAAAGTACACTTGTTTTCTACTTTTTGTTTTTGGCCGCTCATTTTTTTCAGCAACCCTCTTAGTGTTGCAAAACTCACCTTGCTTTAACTACATCCTATTAGTTAGAAGGACATTATTTGCTATGTCAAAAAATGGAAAAAGTCTTTCCTGTAAAATACATTTAAGACTTGGCCAATTGATATTGTAAAAGAAAATTTACAACTACAGACCGGAAAATTTCTTTGAAGAATAATTTATTTAGGCCAATAAATAAATAGGGATAAGAGCATTAAGTAAAGTGCAGAAATTAAGGAGGAAACTTTCCAAATCTGAATACCTTATTGCGTTAAATTTTATAAGATTAGCACCACGGTTCCACCAATAATTAGCAAAGCACCTACAATTGTTTTGGCTGTAAGCGGCTCTCCTAAAAAAACTGCAGCAATGATAATGGCAAGGGCTACACTTAATTTATCAACCGGCGCGACTTGCGATACTTTTCCCAACTGCAATGCTTTAAAATAAAATACCCAGGAAAGTCCTGTGGCAACACCAGACAGAATTAGAAATATAATATTTTGCTTGGATAAGGTAGTGATGGTGGCGGCTCCACCCCTGGCGAAAGCTATTCCCCAGGCTATAAATAAAATAACAACTGTACGGATAGCTGTAGCAAGATCTGTATCAACGCCTTTAATGCCAACCTTGGCAAATATGGCTGTGAGTGCTGCAAAAAATGCAGAGAGCAACGCAAAGATCCACCACATATTTTTTATTAAAAGTTACGCATACTTTTTATTGCTTAATTGCCTTTGCCTAAAGACCCCAATTTTGATTTTTCAATAAAGTATAAGGATGCAGGTACATCCTTAGTGCCTTCGCAACTTAACGCCAACGTATTATTATTGTAGAATGTAATTCCCTCTGTTTGCCAGTCTAAATTCTTATCTTTTGTAATGGGGTAAAGAGTAGCCTGACCAGAAAAAAAGTTGTTGCCCGAAAAGTTACTAAGCAGCCAAATAAATGGTTGGCGGTGCCCCGTTTCATACCCTACCAATGCCACTTCTGAACCGCTGCTGTTGATGGCGGCATCTGTTACCAATCCCTGACTGTTGAATACCGTTACCAGGCGGGCTACCTTTGCACCGGGCGTTTTAGAAAAAGCCATTAAAGCCGTGTTGTCATCGCCCCTCCGCTTTGTAAAAAGATAAAGTGAATCTTTAAAACTTAGCAAGGCTTCTGCATCATAATTGTTTTTCTTTTTCTTGGTTGGCTGCACTTCGTCCGGCAAGGTTAATACAATCTGCTCGGCTGTTACTGATACGGCAGATTCCTTACCAATAGATGATTTTTTGATTTTCAGGATCACCCGATTTTCTCTAGTTCCGTCGTTATCACCAATGTCTCCAATATATAAATAATCTTCATCTGCTGTTACCGCTTCTACATCTTGCACCTGTGCATTGGTGATGGTGAGTTCCTGCAATATCTGGCCGTTGTTATCTATTCGGTACACGGGAACTTTCGGGTTATCGCTGATCACCCACAAGAACGCTCCATCAGTGATCATTCCAGAAATTTCTTTTAGTTTTTTAGGTAATACTTTCCCGGCTAATAACCCTCCATCATTATTGGAATCATTGCTGCCCAACGTATTCATTTCTTCTGCTTTTTGCTTTTTGTGGGCTTCTTTTTTTGTAGTGGAATTGCATCCTAAAAAAAAGATGAACGCCATTATGATTATTGATTTATTCATAGCCAATTGATTTTTATATTTTGAGAAATGTTTCTTGTTTCTATTCTAACGATTATAAAAAATGAAAGCATCAGCGAATAATATGCTGCCAAAATGCGACCAAAGTTATTAAAGCATTTTTAGAAGGTTAATTTACCTTATTGGGTAACTATAGTATCAGAAAAAATTCAGTGAAATAATGAAATCCGTAAAATACTTTTTAGTTCATAATCCTTAACCTTCTTCGTCGTCCAGCAATTCATTGGTAGTAATATTTGATAGCGCCACCTGCGATTCCAAATCACCAATTACTTCCACGCTTTTTAATTTCCGTTGAATGGCTCTTGTACGTTTGCCCATCACTTCATCAATTTGGTTGCTTGCAGTTTGAATGTTTTTCTGTGCTTTTTCCAACATGCCTCCAAAGCTTTCAAATTCTTTTTTTACTGCTCCCAATATGGTCCACACTTCAGAACTTCTTTTTTGGATAGCAAGGGTTCGAAAACCCATTTGTAAACTATTTAAAATGGCGGCTAACGTAGTGGGCCCGGTTATTATTACTTTGCAATGCCGCTGTATGTCTTCCAGCAAACTTGCCTTGCGCACCACCTCTGCATAGATGCCTTCAAAAGGAAGAAACATAATTGCAAAGTCAGTGGTGTTGGGTGGATTAATGTATTTGCCACAAATATCTCCTGCCATTTTTCTAATAGTATTTTCCAGGTTACGTTGTGCCTCTTCTATTTTAGCAACGTCCGCGGTATCGTAAGCTTCCTGCAAATATTCATAAGCATCTCTTGGGAATTTTGCATCAATAGCCAACCATACATACTGTCGGTCTCCATCTCGGTTCGGCATTTTTATAGCAAACTCCACTACTTCCGTACTGTGTTCCTTCAGCTTTACATTTGCTTCATATTGGTCCGGAGCCAATATATTTTCCAACAGCATTTCCAACTGCACTTCACCAAACCCACCGCGCATTTTTACATTGCTTAAAACCCTTTTTAATCCACCTACATCCTGCGCCAAACTTTGCATTTCCCCCAATCCTTTTTGCACGCTCTCTAATTGCTTACCTACTAACTCGAAAGATTGCCCTAATCGTTCATTCAATGTTTTTTGCAATTTTTCATCTACCGTTTCCCGCATTTGCTCCAGCTTCTTTTCTGTGCTTTCTACCAACTTTTGTTGGTTCTCTTCCATTTGTCCAAACTTCTCGCGTTGCAGGTTGTTCATAGCCTCTACACTTTGTGTAAATGTTTCGCGAAACCCTTTGAAAGAAGAATCTAAGGATTGGCGCATCAGGTTACCATCGGCCTTTGCCTGCTCATTTACAGCGGTCAATTTTTCTTCTACTTTAACTATTATTTTTTCCAGTTGCTCTATGCTTTTAGCAGCCGCTTCTTTTTGTTCCGTTTTTAATTCCTCCAATTTATTTCGTTGGTCAAAAGAAAAATCTTTTAGGTTGGTAGTGATGGTTTCCCGCGCCGCTTTGTTATTCTCTTCTACTTTATTTACCAATGCATTAATGCGGTTGTCAAGCGTAGTGTTGATTAAGTTACTTCCTGATCTGTTTTGTTCAGTAATCAATCGTAGCGTTTCGTTCATTTCCAATTTAAACTTCACTAAAGTATCGCTAAGTTCAGAACGGTTTTCTCTAGATGCAGTAGCTATTTCTTCCCGGTTGGTTTTAAAATCTTCCTTAAGGTTTAAGGTGATTTTATCCAGCTTCGTGAACAACTCATCCAATTTGTATTGCAGTTTAAATAAATTGTTATTTGGCCTTGGCCGAAAAATAATAACGAGTACTAAAATACCAATGCATAAAAAGCAAAGAAAAATAAGTAGAAGATCCATGGTGGGGGTTTATATCTATTGAAACAGCCTTGAAACTAAATTAAAATGTTTGGATGAGTAACTCATTTATATTCTATAATAAGTGACTTATAGACTTTGCTTTTTTATAGAAGTATAACATCCTGTGGCTTCTATGAAATGCAATTTGAAACAGGCATAACGTTGCATGGAGAAGAATGTAATAAGAGGAGAAATATGTGATAAGAATATATTTTACTGGAAAGTATATACCTGATTGTTGGGCTTGATATGAAGTAAAAAATCAAACTATAGGGAATCGCACAACCGAATGAAAACGTCGAACAATGCTATCATTAATATTTTCTTTAAGTTGAGTGGAAAAAATCACTAATCCCGAATAATGTTCTGCTTTTTGTAATAAATAAGCTATTTCAATATTTGCATATTTATCATGAGCATCTTTTATGTCGCTTCTTTTGCCAAACAAAGCATCTGCCTCATCAAAAAAAAGAATCCAATTTTTATTTTCTGCTTTATTAAAAATTTCCGCAAGATTTTTTTCTGTTTCCCCAATGTATTTACTCACCTTTTTTGATAGGGAAATTTGGTGTACCACTTTATTAAACTCATCACCAAGCATTTTTGCTGTGGCTATTTTGTCGGCCTTAGAACCTCCATCAAACAAGGCAATAAATCCTCTTTTCTTTTCAGGGTTAACTTCTCTCATTTCAGTAGATTGCTGCTGTGCCAGCCAATTTTTTATTTGATGAATTTGATCCATATCAAAAAGATGAAGGTTATGAAATCAATGGAATAGTAAGATGTTTATTAAGCAAAAAAATAAATAAGAAATCACTACATTATTAAAGAATGCTTATCCTAAAATTATGGGAGATTTTTCACACGCTCAATAGCCGCTTTTTTACAATACGAGAAACGAGAAAGAGCTTTAAGGAAACAGAAAGGGGACAAACAATATTTACTTTGCTTGTCCCCAATAAATTAAAAAATAAAGGAAAAGAATATAATGCGGGCAGTTGTTTACAACTTTCGAACTTTTTTGTTCAAGATTTAAAAGCAATAATTGCTTTCATAAACGAATTTACTTAAGCATGGACTAATTTCTTTCTTGTGTTCATAACGCTAGCATTCTTGAATCGCGAGTTCTCAGCTACCTTCAATTTGTAAGGACGGTTAAAAGCTTCCTGAGAAACTTTGAAATAACCTGATAGCTTTCGAATGACGTCTTTTGACAATCCTTTTTTGTAATGCAAAATTTCAGAAACGTAACCTTTACTGATATCTAAAAGATTAACCAAGTCTTTTGGCTTCATGTTATGCTCCCCCATCAAAGACGTGAGTAAACGGATTGGGTCTATTTCTTCAAATGTATTATGTTCATTATCCCATTTCTCAATTAATAAAGTCAGTAGATCAATCTCATCCTGCGCTCCTTTTCCACCTCTTTCCAGCAGATTTTCCAACTCCTTACAATATAGATTGTACTGAGTTTTTGATTTAATGACTTTATATTTAAGTGTTTCCATAATCAATAGATGTTTACTGTGTACTGTTCTTTTTTATTGCATAACTTGTCATAGGCGGCATGAGTACCAATCCAGCAAACAAATAAATGCACTTGCTTATCTTCAAAAACATATTTACAAATCATTCTGTAGTTATTCCCTCCAATATTAAAGACAATCCTATTAGAACCATCACCTAACAAATCAGCACTGCCATAGGTGGCTTGCATATCTGCAGGTAACTTCCAATCAGCATGCTTTACTTTTTCTAACCAGTCTTCAAAGGAACTCTTGCTCTGAACGTTTGCTTTTACGAAATCTTCAATGGTTTGCCTTTTGATAAGATGAACCTTCATGTATATAGCAAATATACTACCGAGTTCTCAAAAAGAGAACATCGGTCTTAAAATTTCTAAATTTCTTTAAAAGGGAACTGAAGGGGACATTTCGAACGAAAAAAGCCGCTTTGGAAGCGGCTTTTTTCAATTTGCGGAGACTGAGGGATTCGAACCCTCGATACCCTTTCGAGTATACACACTTTCCAGGCGTGCTCCTTCAACCACTCGGACAAGTCTCCTTTTTAGGGGACGCAAAAATAGGGTTTTACTATGAGTCAAACCCAAAAAGAATACCTGCATTTTTAGTGGTCGTTGCTGCTACCTGCTCTAAACTTTTTCCGGTAATGCTGCTTATTTTTTGGGCTATATGTAGTAAGTAAGCTGGTTCATTTCGCTTGCCGCGAAAAGGAACTGGAGCCAGGTAAGGGGCGTCTGTTTCCAAAACCAAATGGTCTGTTCCTACTTTTTCCAGTACTTTATCCAAACCGGCATTTTTATACGTTAGTACCCCACCAATGCCCAGAAAAAATCCTAGCTCAATAATTTGCTCAGCTTGGGCTACCGTACCGGAAAAACAATGAAACACACCTTTAACTGCAGGGTATTTTTTAACTACAGTTATGCATTCATCCATAGCATTTCTTGAATGGATCACAATGGGTAAAGAATAATTGATAGCCCATTGCACCTGCTTTTCAAAAGCCCTGTATTGCTGGTCCATAAAGGTTTTATCCCAGTAGAAGTCCAGGCCTATTTCCCCCACTGCACAAAAGGTTCGGCTTTGTAAATAACCTTCAATTATGGCCAATTCATCGGCTACGTTTTGACCCACAGAACAAGGATGCAAACCCATCATGCTAATGCAACCATCCATTGTATTCTCTACCTCCAGCATAGCCGCATGGGTGGTACTGTCAATTGCCGGCATAAATATTTTTTGCACTCCTTCCTTTCCTGCTTTTTCCACCACCACCTTTCTATCTTCCGAAAACTCAGAGGAATAAATATGAGCATGCGTATCTATCAATTGCATTTTTTGGTATTGAGCTGTAAAACTGGCAAGTTAAAAATTATCAGGTCTTAAAAATCCGACATTAAAATTTGAAATCCTGCATTTGGCAGACCAAATTCATATACCCGTATTGATTGGAGAAATTATATAAAAATTAATATGCGTTAATCTAATTCTTTGGTAATCAAATATTACCTGAAGGCAGAGGGTGTGAAATTTTAGAAATAAAGAAGGTAAGCCGTACCATACTATCAACCGATACTATTTAATATAGGTGGGGAAATTAAAAAAAGTGACCTAAAAGCCACTTTCATAATAAAATTTTGAGGGTTAAATTACTTTATACTAATAAAAAAATAATCTTAACTTCATTCCAGTTTTCATAGGGTACGGATTAAAAACGGGCCAGGGTTTCTACCCAGGCCCTAATTTTTTTATAGAACGCCTGGTTTCTTAAATGATTATTTTTTTTAATAGACTGCCTTTTTCGCTCAATAGTTGCAACACCCTGGGCAACGCATAAAATAAATTTTCGGACGCCTTTTCACTATCGTGAAATACAACGATAGATCCTGCCTCTGTATGTTGTACCACGTTTAGCAAACATTTTTGAGGTGAAATAGTAGTATCGAAATCACCGCTGAGTACATCCCACATTATTACCTGCGTATCCCTTCGTTTCAAACTAAATGGTATCCCGTTAGCCTCCTTTTTTGAAATGTGACCATATGGTGGCCGGAACAAATTAGTGTCTATCTCATCGGCCGCTTTTGCCACATCTTGCAGGTACACCTCCGTGGAGGTTTTCCATCCATGGAGGTGTTGAAATGTATGATTACCAACTGCATGTCCTTCGGCAAGAATGCGTTTATAAACCTCAGGATATTGCACTACGTTTTTGCCAATGCAAAAAAATGTAGCCTGCGCATTATATTTCTTTAATTCTTCTAAAACCCAAGGAGTGATGGTAGGATGAGGGCCATCGTCAAAGGTTAGGTATACAGCATTTTCTTCCGCTGGCAGGCGCCAGATATAAGAAGAAAATATCCATGGAATAAACCGGGGAGTCTTTATAAAATAACGATGCATTCCGCCCAAAGATAAGTGCCCATTACTCTTTTGTGAAATGGAAACAATGACCTCTTCACAAACAAGTATCATTCAAATCAATTCAATTTGTTTGGTGACGGTCAATGAATCTTTGTTCGCCATTTGTTGTGTCACTCACTGGTACACCATACCGCTATGGAGCTTTGCCGTGCCTCTTTGTAGTTATAATTACAACAAGTGTATCGTGTACTTTATTTGCTGCGCAGCATTACAGGTGTCAAAACGGAGCATCGCAACGGAAGCTTTATAGTACCACTTCAGCCGGCTACCTAATAACTATTAATTTTGCATACGTATGAATAAAAAAGTAAGGGTACGATTTGCCCCGAGCCCTACCGGGGGGTTGCATTTAGGTGGCGTGCGTACGGTTTTGTATAATTATCTTTTTGCAAAGCAGCATGGCGGCGATTTTATATTGCGCATAGAAGATACAGACCAAAGCAGGTACGTGCCGGGTGCAGAAGAATACATATATGAAACGCTTAGCTGGTGCGGTCTTCAGCCAGATGAAAGTCCAAAACTTGGAGGTCCCTTTGGCCCATACCGGCAGAGCGAACGCAAAGATAGCTACCGGCAATATGCAGAGGCGTTAGTAGAAAAAGGGGTTGCCTATTATGCGTTTGATACGGCCGAAGAATTGGATAGGATGCGAACCCGATTGCGCACAGCAGAAAACCCAAGCCCTCAATACGATCATACCCTGCGGATGCAAATGCGCAACTCGCTAACCTTGCCCGCAGAGGAAGTGAAAGAACTATTGCAGACTAACTCTCCGCATGTAGTTCGCATAAAAATGCCGGAAGGAGAAACCATTTCTTTCACAGATATGATTCGCGGGGAAGTACGGTTTGATACAGGCCTGGTAGATGATAAAGTATTGCTGAAAGGCGATGGCATGCCTACCTACCACCTGGCGGTAGTGGTAGATGATCATGCCATGGAGATTACGCATGCTTTCCGCGGTGAAGAGTGGCTGCCCAGCGCCCCGGTGCATCTATTGATTTGGCGTTACCTTTTTGGATTGGATGCGATGCCGCAATGGGCACATTTACCCCTGATATTAGGGCCATCCGGCAAGCTGAGTAAACGCGATGGTGCCAAGTACGGATTTCCGGTATTTGCGGCCCTTTGGAAAGATCCGAAGAGCGGAGAAGTAACAGAAGGATTTAAAGAAAAAGGATTTTTGCCCGAAGCATTTATAAACCTGCTGGCCATGCTCGGCTGGAACGACGGTACAGAACAGGAATTGTTTTCAATTGATGAATTGATTCTGAAATTTTCTATTGAAAAAGTACATAAGGGAGGAGCCAAGTTTGATTTTGAAAAGGCCAAATGGTACAACCACGAATGGATCAAAAAGGTGGATGAAAAGAAACTGTTACCGGACGTAAAAAATGTATTACAACAGCATGGCATTGCCGCTGCCGATGATTCCTTTATTTTAAAAATCATTGCACTTGTAAAAGATCGTTGCACTTTGCTGCCTGATTTTTATGAGCAGAGCGTTTTCTTTTTTACTCCTCCAAAAGCCTGGGATACCACTGCCATCAAAGCAAAATGGAGCCAGGATAAAAATGAATTATTTACCACCTATACCAAAGCGTTAGCGGGGCTCAGTGATTGGAGTGCTTTCTCTCTGGAGGCGTTGCTAAAGCAGTTGGCAGAACAGGCTGGTATTAAGGCGGGTGAGTTGCAATTGCCCTTGCGTATTATGTTGGTTGGTGGCAAGTTTGGACCACCGGTATTCCATATTGCAGAAGTGTTGGGAAAAAAGGAAACTATTGATCGAATAAATACTGCTTTAGAAGAATTTGGAGATTTGCGCTAAATACATTTAAAAAAAGAATAAAAAAAGGGCAGCTTTAAAAGCTGCCTTTTTTTTATAAAACTTACTTCTGCTTTTATTTAACCAAAAAAAACTGATCTGATCTTCAGGAATATTTTAGCCTTTACTTTCTATTAGCTTTAATAAAGGATCAAAAGAGGATGCATACAATTCTTCGATCATTAATATATCTTTTTCATCCAGTTTTATTATTCCATCCGTATTGCCAGTCACCTGGTCCGCAGTTCTTATGCCCGGTATCACGGTGGACACTTCCTCATAGCTTAAGATATAACTCAGCGCCAACCCGGTTTTAGAAAGTTGGTATTTACTGCACAGGTCCCAAACGGGCTCCAAAGCAGTTGCTGCATTTTTAATCACATCTTCCGTTAGGCGCTTGCTGCGGTGGTCATTTGATTCAAAGGTAGTTTGCTCTGTAAACTTGCCGGTAAGCAACCCAAACTGCAAGGGCATCCGGGCAATGATCCCATACCCTTTTGCAGCCGCTGACCTTATCAATTTTAATCCTTTTTGGTTGATAATATTAAGTACTACCTGAAAGCCATTTCCTAAATTATTTCCCATTAAATAATCCCCTTCTGCATCCGGGTAAAAAGTATTTAATGAAAGACCCCAATATCTGATTTTTCCTTGTTGTTGCAATTGTTGCATTGCCTCTATGCATTCTTCTTGCGCTAACTGCGCTACTCTTGCTGAATGCAATTGATAATAATCAATACTATCCCGTTGCAAGCGTTTAAGACTTTCTTCGCAAGCTTTTACTATGTATTCCTTTGAATAATCTGTTGCAAACTGATTGTTGCGGGCAACATTCCCCACCTTAGTAGCAATCACAATTTCTCTGTTGTTTTTAAGGGCTTTACCCAACAAGGTTTCAGAATGCCCCAATCCATAAATGTCTGCTGTATCAAAGAAAGTAATGCCTTTTTCCACTGCTTTATAGATGGCTTCATTCGATACTTTATCATCTGCATTGCCCCATCCTATTGCTGTTTCGCCCACCATATCTCCTCCGCCAATGGCCCAGGCTCCAAAGCCTATTTCGCTTACGGTTAAATCTGTGTTTCCAAACTTTCTGTATTGCATCTCTCAATTTACAATACCGTTTGCTAAAGAAGATTATTTTTGAATTGTTTTATTTTATGATGGACAACAAAAAACGACCCCTGCGCGTGCTGGTGGCTAAGGTGGGCCTTGATGGCCACGATCGTGGTGCGAAAGTAATAGCCACCGCTTTGCGAGATGCCGGTATGGAAGTAATTTATACTGGGCTGCGGCAAACTCCTGAGATGGTAGTAGCTGCTGCGTTGCAGGAAGATGTAGATGCTATCGGCGTTAGTATTTTATCAGGTGCCCACATGACGGTTTTCCCAAAGTTGCTGCAGCTAATGAAAGAAAAAGGATTAACGGATGTGTTGCTAACCGGTGGCGGTATCATACCAGAAGAAGACCGGCAAACACTTAATGAGTTGGGTGTTGGAAAACTTTTTCCGCCAGGTACTACCACTACTGACATTGCGGATCACATCAAAGAATGGGTAAAAGAAAACAGGAATTTTTAAAGAAATTATTTACCACTATTTTTTAATCCATTCAATAGTATCTCTGACGACTTATGGATTGTTTTATATTTCCAATAAAGCGCGGTCATTTTAATTTTTTTTAAAAATATATAATCACACAGATATGAATTTCTCAACGCTCATCACCTCTTTAGAAGCTGGTATATTCACTATCACTATCAACCGGCCTGATAAATTGAATGCCATTAATAAAGCGGTGATGGCCGAACTTGGTTCTGTAATAGAGGAAGTGGAAAATAATGAATTGATTAAAGGTGTAATCCTTACGGGCAGCGGCTCAAAAGCCTTTGTAGCCGGTGCCGACATCACCGAGTTTAAGGGCTTGAACAGTGAGGAAGGAAGAGCCCTTGCAAAAAAGGGTCAGGATATTTTTTTTAGTATTGAAAGGTGTACAAAACCTATTGTTGCTGCGGTCAATGGTTTTGCATTGGGCGGAGGTTGCGAGTTAGCAATGGCCTGCCATTTT
The DNA here is from genome assembly GCA_039921625.1 of Chitinophagaceae bacterium. Taxonomy (GTDB): domain Bacteria; phylum Bacteroidota; class Bacteroidia; order Chitinophagales; family Chitinophagaceae; genus Flavisolibacter. Next base: position 24,491 of record JBDSBL010000189.1, on the reverse strand, counting down.
AGAGTGGCCTCTGATAATGCAAAATTCGGCCAGCCAGAAGTAAACCTTGGATTAGTGCCAGGCTATGGTGGCACACAACGCCTGGTGCAGTTGATAGGCAAAGGACGTGCTCTGGAATTACTAATGACGGGAGGTATGATTGATGCTGCCTCTGCACTGCAATATGGCTTAGTAAACTATGTAGTACCGCCAGATGAATTGATTTCAAAAACAACCTCGTTAATGCAAACAATTACGTCCAAAGCACCACTTGCACTCAGTCGTTGTATCGCTGCTGTAAATGCTGTATTTGATGAAAGCAAAAATGGATATGAAGAAGAAATGAAAGCATTTGGAGAATGCTTCGATTCAGAAGACATGAAAGAAGGAGCCACTGCCTTCTTAGAAAAACGCAAGCCCAATTTTATAGGTAAATGATCATCCTTTTTCTGGAAATATTCGGGAAATGCGAACAAACCTCGTTTTGTAATAACCATTAAGTGGAGTAATGGTAACACCCATTGCCTTACCTGATGATGAATGAATAAATTGTAATGAATCTCCGGTATTTGCTATCACCAATCCCATGTGGCCCACCTTCCGCTCTGCGGGGTTGGTGCCGGTAAAAAGAATCAGGTCACCCATCTTAGCCTGCGCTACATCTACTGTTCTTCCTACTTCTGTAAAGTCAATGGAAGACCTAGGAACAGCAATTTTAAAATGATTAAAAACATAGGTTATAAATCCAGAGCAATCAAAACCAACACCCGGGTCGGTAGCGGCATAAACATATGGCGTACCCATTAAACTTTCTGCAAACTTCACCACTTCTTCCGGTTGCGTATTACCCGTAATGATCACCCTGGCGGGAGGTAGCAGTGCTGTGTCTTTATTTACAGCATTATCGGGTTTTACCATGCGGGTGATGCCTGAATCCGCAGCATTAGAAATATCCTGTTTTGATGCAGCAGTATTGGTATCGTTTGGTTGAAGGCAAGCGGGGCCGGAATAAAGTAAAAAAAGAAGGATCAATGTATTAACCATCCGTATCATAACTTTTTAATTTCAAAAATAAAACCAAACTACTACCAAAAAAGGAATCTTGAAACAGTAAGTGTTTTCACTTAATTTTTTTTATATTTGCACCGCAACCAATTAATATATCAAATCTAACTTTTTTAAAATTTAGTATTCGTTTTGGTTTGATTTTGATCCGGAAAGCCATCAACAATGATGGCTTTCTCTTTTGCAGCTACGGCTGCTATCTTTGCACCACTTTAATTTTAAATGTATGGCAGATTACCGTATTGAAAAGGATACTATGGGCGAAGTAGAGGTGCCCGCAAATGCATTGTATGGTGCTCAAACGCAGCGCAGCATTGAAAATTTCAAAATAGCACAGGACATAAACCGAATGCCCAAAGAAATCATCCGGGCTTTTGCTTATCTTAAAAAAGCAGCAGCAATTACCAACCTGGAAGCCGGTATATTATCTCAGGAAAAAAGTGACCTGATCGGAAAAGTATGTGATGAAATATTGGAAGGTAAGCTGGATGATTCGTTTCCATTAGTAGTATGGCAAACGGGCAGCGGCACGCAAAGCAATATGAATGTAAATGAAGTGGTTGCTTATAGAGGTCATGTATTAAAGGGCGGAAATCTTACCGATTATGAAAAGGCCCTGCACCCAAATGATGATGTAAATAAATCGCAATCTTCTAACGATACTTTTCCTACGGCCATGCACATTGCTGCCTACCAAATGTTGGCAGAAACAACGATCCCCGGCCTTGAAAAACTACATAAAACGCTGGTGGAAAAAAGCAAGGCTTTTATGCACGTGGTAAAAATTGGCCGTACCCATTTTATGGATGCTACACCCCTTACACTTGGCCAGGAATTTAGTGGGTATGCCTCTCAGCTACAACATGGTTTGCGGGCTATAAGGAACACCTTGCCCCATTTATCTGAACTTGCTTTGGGTGGCACTGCAGTAGGAACTGGCATTAACACACCGGAAAATTATTCAGAAAATGTAGCGCGGCATATTGCGCAACTTACCGGTCTTCCATTTGTGACCGCTGAAAATAAATTTGAAGCATTGGCTGCTCATGATGCTATTGTAGAAGCACATGGAGCTTTAAAAACCGTGGCAGTTAGTTTGATGAAGATCGCTAATGATATACGCATGTTATCATCCGGACCAAGGTCTGGAATAGGAGAAATACACATACCAGATAACGAGCCCGGATCTTCCATAATGCCCGGAAAAGTAAATCCTACACAAAGCGAAGCATTGACCATGATTGCTGCGCAGGTAATGGGTAATGATGTGGCTATAAATATTGGCGGTGCCACCGGTCATTTTGAATTAAATGTATTTAAGCCAATGATGATCTACAACTTTTTGCATAGCGCACGTCTTATTGGAGAAGGCTGTATTAGTTTCAATGATAAATGTGCTGCGGGCATAGAAGCAATTGAAGCAAACATTAAAAAACATGTGGCTAATTCTTTGATGCTTGTAACTTCTTTAAACACTAAAATTGGTTACTACAAAGCAGCAGAAATAGCTCAGAAAGCGCATAAAGAAGGAACCACTTTAAAAGAGATGGCAGTCAAATTGGGTTACGTAACACCGGACGAATTTGATGCCTGGGTAGACCCTGCAAAAATGGTAGGAGAACTTCCGTCTTAAATAAAAATTTCTTCCAATTTGAGAGTAGCGAGGCTACTCTTTTTTTTGCCTGTATTGCAAATGCGGGAAGAGTTTTTTACTTTAACAAACTTTAAGTAAACAATCCTTACACCTAAACCTCCTATGAACATGAAAGATCATGAAAAAGCACAAGCCATTTTACATTCCACCGGCCATCCTTTGGAGCCGTTAGTAGCCTTCGAGGTAAACAAAATGTACCATCAAAATAAACTGGTCTCTTTTATAAATTTACCATCCCCATTTAGTGAATTTCGGGGAACCACTTTTCTATTAAGCGGTGAACATGGAGGCGTGGATTGGTACAACAATTATGAATAAAAGTTCCGTCGTTTGTTCTTTTTATAAATAGCAATTACCTTACCTCTCCTTCTTTATTTCAATTAAAATTGTGTCATTTTACTAGTAACTATCTCACTACATTATTTAATAAATTTTTTATTTACTCCCTTACTGTAAAGGATAAATTACGTAGCACCCGGTAGTAGGAGTGCTCTACTTTTTGGGTAGAAACCTGATTGCAAATGGCAACACAACGGATTATTTTCATGGAAGCAATCCCTACCACTTTGAATGCAAAATCCGTTTCCATGAACATCTGCTTTAGGCTGCTTAGCGCCTTTTTATTTTTCACTTTTCTGTCGGTACGCGGCTTTGCCCAAACAGTTGATTTTGGGAAAAGCTATATAAATATTTCTAAAGGGCTTTCGGGCGGAACGCTGGAAACAGGCGACACCTTGGAGGTTAGAGCTTCCTTTGTAGTACGGTCCGGCACTTATGATAGTTGTGCCTATTACGATGCAATTCCGGGTGGCACTTCTTACATTCCAGGCACCATACGAGTACTAACTAATGAAGGAAAAATTTACAAACAATTTACAGATGCCGGAGGTGATGATGAAGGTTGGATAGCTAGTGGGAACGTACGAATTAACCTTGGATTTAATCAAGGCAGCAATCCTGCCCGTTGGTTTAAAAGAGGTAGAGTAGCCAACAATCATGTACCGTCCTTTTATTCCTCCACCTGCATTGTTATTGCCTCTTTCCGCGTGCGCATCACTGCTCCTACGCCGGCAATAATAAATATGGGAGGAGGATCTATTACTTATAAAAGTGGAGCTTCACCCTTGCAAACATTTACTTTTCCTACCAATCTCGTAGGTATTTATCAAAACTTTGGAATGTGTAGCAACAGTATAGGTGCCAATGCACTGGGCACTGAATTTAACGGCACATTTGGGTCAGGAAAAATAAGAAACCGCGGCACTTCTTCCAATGTTCCACCAAGCTACACCTACAATATATTTACTGCCAATTCTCCTCAAGATTATTATTATGGAGTGGTCAATAATACAAGTACTATTAATGGTTATTCTACCTCCAATGCATGGCCCAAACCAGATTATTCGACAACCACCCATCGCGTTTTTAATGTATGGGATATTATTGGTGATCACACCAATGCCGCATCTCCATTTTTAGGAAATGCAGCGGCTGATACGGTTGCGAACAATGGAGGTTATATGCTGGTGATCAATGCCAGTTATCGTATTGACTCAGCTTTTCAGCAAACCATATCCGGCCTTTGTCCTAATACATATTATGAAATCTCTTGCTGGATGCGCAATATTTGCTCCCGCTGTGGTTGTGATTCATCTGGCCGCGGAGCCAGCACAGCAGGTTACATCCCTACAGCGCCAAATGATTCTTCCGGTGTATACCCCAACCTTACTTTTGAAGTTGATGGCATTGACTATTACACTACCGGAAATCTGTTATATACTGGCAAATGGGTTAAGAAAGGATTTACTTTTTTGACAGGTCCTAATCAAACAAGTTTTACACTAAAGTTTTTTAATAATGCTCCCGGAGGCGGAGGTAATGACTGGGCGCTTGATGATATTTCTGTAGCTACCTGTAGCCCTGACCTTACGTTCACCCCATCTAATAACCCAACTATTTGCGAAGGATATACTGCCTTTTTAGGTGCTACGGTTACCTCCTATTTTGACAATTATAATTTTTATAAATGGCAAAAAAGTACAGACAATGGTGGTACCTGGCAAGAAACGGGATACAATGGAAAGGGCAGCCCGGTGCAGGAAAATGGAATGTGGACGTACTATATGGATTACCCCTCTTTCATAGTAAGCAAAGCAGATAGTGGATTGAAGTTTCGCGTGCTGGTAGCTTCCACCGCCAGCAACTTACAATCAGGTTCTTGTTTGTACGATGGCATTGCCTCCGTGATCACCTTAAACATTATTAAGTGCGCTGCTGTGTTAAAAACAGATATTATTTCTTTTTCGGCAAAAAAAGGAGAACAGGGCACCCTCTTACAATGGAGTGTAGTAAATGAAGTTGCTGCCACAAAATATATAGTGCAACGAAGTCGAAATGGAATTGTGTTTGAGGATATAGAAACTCTATTTAGTAATAATAGCGAACGATACACTTTTGTGGATAAAACAACGGTGGGAGATGTGCTGTACTACCGCATAAAAATGGTAGAAACCAGTGAACGCCAAAAGCTTTCCAAAACAGCCAGCGTGCAGGCAAAGTCACCATCATTAACCATCGTAAAAATTATAAATCCATTTCAAGATGAATTAATAATAACCTTGAGCCTCGAAAAAGGGGGACCGGTTACATTACAATTATTGGATGATGCCGGCCGCCTGGTAAGAACAAGAAAGTACACTGCCTTGGAAGGTGTGCATAAAATAGTGCTTCCTGATACCGGCAATTTACCGACAGGTATTTACACCATTCAAGTGCTGACTGAGGGTATGATGATAGCTCAACCAATAATGAAAAAATAGGCCTTTTACATTACGTGCGCCCGGTCGCCCACTTCTGTATCCGTTTCCAAAGTAGTAGGTGTTGTATCGGGAACATGCCGGTGAAGAAATCTTTTTTGAAAAAATAAAAGGGTTAATACACCAAAAGAAATAGCGGCATCGGCAATATTAAAAATAGGACTGAAAAATTCAAATTCATTACCGCCAACTAACGGCATCCAGGATGGAAAAGTAGTATGAACCATTGGGAAATAAAGCATATCTACTACGCGGCCATGCAGAAAACCGGCATAACCTCCTTGCTGAGGAAACATAGTAGCAATAGTAGCATAATCACTTTTGGAAAAAAGAATTCCATAAAACATACTGTCAATTAAATTGCCCAACGCACCAGCATAAATAAGAGAGGCACAAATGATAAACCCTTTGGAGTAATGCTGCCGGATGATACGCACCAAATACCAGCTTCCAAAAATCACAGCTGCCAAACGAAAAAGCGTCAACAGCATTTTACCCCATTCGCCACCAAACTTCCAACCCCAGGCCATGCCTTCATTTTCAATAAAATACAACTTTGCCCACGGCATTCCGCCCATGTCCATTACATGACCAAATGGAAAGCTAGTTTTAATCCAAATCTTCAAAGCCTGGTCTGCAATGATCACCGCCAATATTATAAGGACAGCCGAACGAAGTTTCATGTATAAATTATTAGGTCTTTACAGAATGTTATACAACCATCAAAACGCAAAAGAGTTAGCAGACTGACGTTGCACAAAAAATTAAGGAAGCAAAGATAAGGTTTGACACCTTGTTTGCTGTTGGCGGTCTGTTAAGCCTATTCCTGAAAATAAATACGCTTTACCCTTTGAGATATCGAGGTCATTACTTCATACGGTATAGTCCCCATCCATCCGGCTAATAGCTGAATGGGAAGCTGTTCTCCAAAGATTATTACCTCATCTCCTTCCCTTACATTGGGGATCTCAGTCACATCAATCATGGTCATATCCATGCACACCGCACCTACTACAGGTGCCAGCTTTCCATTCACCCACATTTTGCCTACGCCGTTGCCCAGCCTACGTGAATAACCATCCGCATATCCTATACGTACGGTGGCAATAAGTGATTCTTTGTCCAATATCCCCTTGCGATTATACCCTACCGTTTCACCGGTTTTCAATTTTTTAATTTGCGCCACGGTTGATCGTAATGTAGCAGCAGCTTGCAGGTGCAATTGATTCGTGTTTGATTCGATGCCATATAATCCAATACCAATACGTACCATATCCAGTTGCAAAAAGGGATGGCGGATAGTGGCGGCCGTATTGGAAATGTGCTTTATAAATGGATAAGAAATATATTTTTCAATAAGGGAAGTAGCCCTGCTAAAAAGTACAGCCTGATCTCGTGTAAAACCGTCCTGAGTGGGATCGTCACTTGCCGCCAAATGACTAAACACACTTTCTATTTTAATAAGTGGTGACAGGCTGAGGCGTTGCGCCATATTCTCAATTTCTGCCAGGCTAAACCCCAATCGATTCATTCCTGTTTCTACTTCTATATGCACGGGATAATAGGTGATACCTTCCGATTGTAAGTAGGCTTCAAACGCATTTAAAAAAGGGCTGGAATAAATCACTGGTTGAAGCTGATGCGCTACCAATACAGCAAATGATTCTTCTTCTACATTCATTACCATGATTGGCAACTTAATGCCGGCTTTGCGCAACTCGATGCCTTCATCTGCATAGGCTACACCAAAATAATCTATGTTGTTATATTGTAAGGCACCGGCTATTTCTGCCCCTCCACTTCCATAGGCAAAGGCTTTTACCATGGCCATTATTTTGGTAGATGGCTTTAGCAATGTGCGGTATTCTTTTAGGTTGGATACAATAGCATTTAGGTTTATTTCTAAAAGTGTTTGGTGCACTTTGGCATCAAACAGTGCTACCAATCTTTCAAACTTAAAAAGCCGGGCTCCCTTTATTAAAATGCATTCATTTATAAAATGAGAAGTTTTAAAGTCGCGAATAAATGAATCTGTATCGGGATATAACTGACAGGAAATCTTCTCCAAAGAGTCGGACACGGAAGCAGTATTTTTAAAATAATAAGTAATTCCCGGCCCAATACCAACCACCTTTTCAATAGAAAAATGTTGTAGCAATTGATACACTTCTGAATAAAGGTCCTCTTCCTTTTTGCCACTTTCAAAAAAATCAGATAAGATCACTGTTCGCTTTAGCCCCGAACTCTGTTGTTGTAAAAATTGGAGCGCAATACGCAGTGAGGTAAGGTCTGCGCTGTAACTATCATTGATGATGAGGCAATGGTTAGCTCCATGCTTTAGTTGCAGCCGCATATCAATGGAATGTAGCCGTTGCAAGCGATGGTTCAAAACATGTTCGTCATAACCGAGGTACAACATGGTGCCCACACAATTCATTGCATTTTGCAAAGAAGCATCATCGGTAAAAGGTATAGTGAGCGCATACTTATTATCATTATATAAAAATGAAATCTGTGTGCTGATGGTATCTTTTTTTAATTCCTTTATCACACAGCTAGCGGGGGCTGAAAAACCCCACGTTATCCTTTGTTTTTTATGAGGCACTACACCATCCATTTGATCACTCAATCCGAAAGTAATAGGCAAGGCCTCTTTATTGTACAAAATAACTTCCGCACTCTTTACCAGTTTTAATTTCTCTTCCGTCTTTTCATTTAAGGATGAAAAGCCACTGCTGTGTGCCTCGCCAATATTGGTAATGATAGCAATGGTGGGAAGTATAATTTGAGATAGATTTTCCATTTCTCCCCGTTGCGAAATGCCGGCTTCAAATATAGCTAAGGTGTGATGGCTATTCATCTGCCACACACTAAGTGGTACTCCTATTTGAGAGTTGAAACTTTTGGGGCTTCGCACAATGTTATAATCATCCTGCAACAGTTGGTACAGCCATTCTTTTACAATTGTTTTTCCATTGCTGCCGGTAATGCCTATCACTGGAATATGAAACTGCTTTCTATGATATGATGCTACCGCTTGCAAGGCCGCTAATGTATCCTCAACTACTATAACATTGCTATCATCACAACCCAATACGGACTCACTAACTATAAAATTCCTGACTCCTTTTTTGTACGCATCTGCTACAAATGAGTGGCCATCTTTTTGAAAAATCAATGCAAAGAATAAAGTGTCTGTAGGAAATTGAAGATTGCGGCTATCAACACTTAGATACGTAATTACGCTATTACTGCTTCTATGCAAAAAGCTTCCTTGAACAATGGTGCAGATGGTGTCTATGGGATACACAGTATATTATATAAGATCGTTTTCTTTTTTGGTACCCCGGCTCGTGGCCTGTATGGAATAAATAATTGACCCTACAAGGCAAACAACTATCACAAGTAACGAAATGGAAACAGGCACATGAAAAGGGGGATATACAATTGGAACCAGCATTTTTATTCCAATAAATATTAATACAATGGCAATGCCTTGTTGCAAATATTCAAACTTGTTGACCGCACCTTTTAATAGAAAAAACAGGGATCGTAAACCCAACACAGCAAAAATATTGCTGGTGTAAATAATGAGGTCTTTGTTTTTTGATTCAGTAACAATTGCAAACACGGCAGGAATACTATCCAATGCAAATACAATATCCGTGGTGGCCAGCATGATGATCACGACAAACATGTTGGTGTAAAAGCGTTTACCGTTTTTTTTCACTACCAGTTTGCCACTTATATCTTCATGTATAATAGGAAAAACACGATTTATAAATTGATACACCGGGCTTTGACCCGGATGGTATTCTTCTTCTTTTTCAACCCTAAAAATTTTAACGCCGGTATATACCAGAAAAGCACCAAAAATATAAAGTAGCCAATGAAAACGGTCTACAAGCGCTACGCCTACTGCTATAAAAATTATGCGAAACACGATAGCCATTAAGATACCAATCAGCAAAGCACGGGCTACATGATCCTCTCTGATTTTAAAGAAAGAAAAAATAAGAATAAATACGAAAATATTATCAATGCTCAGGCTCCATTCCATGAGGTACGCACTGATGTATTCTAAGGCAGGGGCCCGGCCAAATTCCCACCAGATAAAACCAAAGAACGCAACAGCCAACGTGACCCAAAATAAGGTTTGCCACAGGGCTTTCTTTATACTGATGGTCGTTGATTTTTTGCTTAGCAATCCGAGGTCGAAAATTAAAGCCAGAACTACAACAATTCCAAAAACCAAATAAGTAACCTGATCTGCTGTCATTAACCAAAATAATTAGTACAAATAAAGATACAGCAACATCAAACAGCATACTTACGCCGGCGAAGCTGCTGGTAAAAAAATCCAAATATTACAACGAGTAAAACGGGGAGAGCGATGTTGATCAGTTGCCATTTTAATTTTTCTGCTTCTACTTTTTTTGCATCTAATAAGCGTAGCGAATATTCCTTTGATCTTGTTTGTAATATGTCAGTCGGGTTGACGAGGTATTCCATTGAGTTGACAAAAAAATCTTTATTAGCATAGGTGTATCTCGTAAATACATTAGTACCCATTGGCAAAGGACCGGTGGACTGGCTGAATTGATTTAACGCAATGTCACCATCCGCTACAATGATCATTTTTGTATTGCTGCTTTTGCTGGCAAAAGGTACATTCATTGCCTGCAAGGAATCAGCCATTGCCCTTGGCACCCGCCCTGTATACAATGAACGGAAAGAACCTTCCAATAACAGAGCTACCGGAATATGCTTTGCCGTAAATAATTTTTCATCGGGTGCAATCTGCAAAAATTCGAAATCTATTTTTGCTGGTGCACTAAGTAGCCGGCTGTTATTTGATGATTGCAATAACACTGTTTTTTTGATGCCCGAAGATTCAACCGTATCCACCGTAGTTGGAAACAAACTTCGGACCCCATCGAGGTTTTTGGTAATAGGATGATCCGTACCATTGAGTATTGGAAAGAAAGGCCAGTTAACCAATCGTTGTTGCTGTGTTTCTCCTTTGCCCCCTACTTGCGGCAATTGATCACTTTGCATATCCTGCAGCAATACCTGATTCAGCCGTGCCCCGTAGTTGAATAAAATATCTTCCAGGTTCAAGCCCCTGTCAAAAGCAATAAAGCCCTGAGATTTGTACAAGCTGTCGAATTCGGCATACATATTATCAATAGCCCAAAACACTTTACCACCGTGCATTATATACTGATCTATTTTTAGTTTCTCCGCATCTTTAAATGGTATAGTGGGTTTTAAAATCACCAGGGCGGCTGCTTGCTCCGGTATGTAAGGAACTTGCGGAATGTTTAAGGTATCAAAATCATAAGCTTCAATAAGCGTGCGAATAGCATCATCAGCATTGTAGCCCCATGCCTCTCCATTGCCCGTAGCATACGCCACCAATGGCTTTTTTACAGCAGTAATCTTTTGTATAGCACTTGCGAATTTATACTCAATGGAAGCCTCAATATTATTATACAAAACAGCCAGTTGCTCTGGGTCGGTTCCAAAAGATTTAGCTCCTTTCAGGAGATCGATACCGGCTGTTTTATCACCATAATGAACTACAGCACCGTGAATCAATTTATTAATTTCCAGTTTATCGCCTACTTTATCAGGTGCATTCATCACGGCTGGGTATAGCCCATAATGTGAATACAAGGAATCTTCCATGCTGCGGATGGCGGCCGTGTCCATCACAGACTCATAAGGATTAATGAATTGATATCTTAAGTTGTTCCTGCTGTACTCTTTTGCTTCTACTAAAAAATCGTTCAGCGAATTTTTAAACTTTCGCACGACGGCAGGCATTTCTTTTCCGGTTAAAAAAACATCAATTGTTACCGGCGCCTGTAGGTTGCGTAACAATTCTTTTGTAGGTCCGCTCAAGGAATATTTTTGCTCTTGCGTGAGATCAAATCGTTGGTGAAACCGAGCAGCAAATAAATTTATTGCTACCAATAAGATCACTGCTGACAGCCACCAAAGCATTTTCTTATTTTCTTTTCCACGGGCCATCAACGATTCTCTCCATTTTGTTTGGTGATAAATAAAAAGAAAAAAATCAGGCTCAAAAAATAGATAGCATCACGTGTATCTACCACGCCCCGGCTGATGCTGCGGTAATGAGGTTCAATACCCAACATTTCAATATAATAATCGGTACCATTTTGAAATAGGGGTAATTGGCTGATAGCAGAGAAACCATAGTAAAGCAACACGCAAACAATAAAACTGATGATAAAAGAAACCACTGAATTGGTGGTGAAACTGCTGATGCAAATACTAACAGAGGTAAACACTGCGGTAAGGAAAAGAAGCCCGAGATAAGAGCCTGCCGCCGCACCTGCATCAATGCCGGTAGTAGCAGCCAAATGGTTGATGCTAAAATAATAAACCAACGTAGGTAACAAAGCAATAAAAGCCACTAAAAAACTACCTAAAAATTTTCCGGCCACAATCTGCCAAGAGGATAAGGGCCTTGTACGCAACAGCTCATAAGTACCTCCTTTGTATTCATCAGCAAAGGAGCGCATGGTAATAGCCGGTATTAAAAAAAGTAAAACCCAGGGAGCCAATGAGAAATAATCCTCCAAGGTGGCATATCCAGTATCCAGTATATTATTTTTAAAAACAAACAATACCAAACCATTGACCAGCAAAAAAACAATGATGGCAATGTACCCGGTAAGACTGCTAAAAAACTGGCGTAATTCTTTTTTACAAATGGACCACATCAAAGAAAATGTAAAATGAAAAATGGAAAATAGGTAAACTTTTGCAACAATGTTTTTAGAGGAAAACCTGTGCCTTATTTCAGCTTACTTTTTTAATAGTACTAAGATGCAATGGGTAAGGAAATTTCTGAAATAGAAAATATTGGTTGTAAAATTTTATGACCAATTATACTGAAAAACTTTCTCCGCATCCACAGGTTCTGCTGGCATTAGGATTATTAAAATAAAACCCTTTTCCATTCAATCCATCTGAAAATTCAAGTACCGTATTTACCAGGTATAAAAAGCTTTTTAAATCCGTAACCACTTTAATTCCGTTGCTTTCAAATACCTGGTCTGCAGGCTTCTCTACCGAGTCAAAATCAAGCTTGTAGCTAAGGCCGGAACAGCCCCCACCTACCACGCTAACTCTTATGAAAGAGCTATTTTCATCAACTGCAGATTCTTGAAACAGTTGCTGTATTTTTTCTTTTGCCTTATCACTTACGTAAATGCCATTTTCGACAGTTTGTAAGATTGTATTTTTAGTATCTGTGGTCATTATTTTAAAATTATATTTTTCAAAAATTCATTAAAATGTTCTTTCAGCATTGATCTGCGCTAGCAATACAAAAGGATTTTAAATAGTTTATCCAACGTTTTCCAAATAAAAAGAACGCAACTTTTTTACTTCTTTAGTTACCCTTTCAATGGTATAATCAATTTCTTCTTCTGTGGTAAACCGACCCAAAGCAAACCGCAGTGAGCTATGTGCCAATTCATCACTTAAGCCTAATGCTTTTAATACATAAGAAGGTTCAATAGATGCGGAGGTGCAGGCGGAGCCTGATGATAAGGCAATATCCTTATTCAAACTCAATAGCAATCCTTCACCCGCTACATTCTTGAATGAGAGATTAGTAACCTGCGGAAGCCGGTGCTCCACACTTCCATTTATACCTACCTCTCCTAGGGCTATTAGTGCCGTCTCCAATTTATTACGAAGTAGCTCCAATCTTTTCCCCTCTTTTTCTAATTGCTGGAGGCAAAGAAAGCAGGCTTTTCCAAAACCAACAATACCGGGTACATTCAACGTACCACTGCGCATCCCTCTCTCATGGCCACCTCCATCCATTTGGGCCGTCAACCGTACTCTTGGCGATCTACGCCGCACATACAAGGCACCTACTCCTTTTGGGCCATACAGTTTATGCGCACTCATTGCCAACATATCTACACCATCTGTTGTTACATTCACCGGTATTTTACCAACGGCTTGTGTAGCATCTGTAAAAAAAAGTACTCCATGCTTTCGTGCAATTTTACTGATAGCCTGCACTGGTTGCAGCACTCCCGTTTCATTGTTGGCATACATGATGGCTACCAAAATGGTTGAAGATGTAATGGCTTCTTCCAGCTCATTTAAATTAATCAGTCCTTCAGCAGATACACTTAAATAAGTGATGGTAGCTCCCATTTTTTCTAAATGCGTGCAGGTATCCAGCACCGCTTTATGCTCTGTAGCACAAGTGATAATATGTGTTCCTTTTGATGCATACATTTCATACACACCTTTCATGGCCAGGTTCACCGCTTCCGTAGCTCCTGAGGTAAAAATTATCTCCTGTGCTTCTGCACCTATCAACGAGGCTACTTGCTCACGGGCTAAATCAACTGCTGCGGCGGCACTCCAACCAAAGGAGTGGTGGCGACTGGCTGCGTTGCCAAAACTATTGGTGAAATAAGGTAACATTGCAGCTACCACGGCGTCATCGCAGGGAGTGGTAGCGTTATAATCCAGGTAAATAGGAAGTTGTAACATGAAAACTTTTTCCTTGTTTCTTGTACCACAAATTTACCGTAAAATAGCGGTAACAAAGGGTTAAAGAAAAAAGCCGCACGGTTTCACATCTTAATTTTATAATTAAATAATGGAAAAAATTGAACATATTGGCATCGCTGTAAAATCATTAAAAGAATCCATTTTGTTATTTGAAAAATTGCTGCAAACATCTTGTTATAAAATAGAAGAAGTAGCAAGCGAAAAAGTATCCACCGCTTTTTTTAAAAAAGGTGATACAAAAATTGAATTGTTAGAAAGTACCAACGAAGAAGGAGTTATATCAAAATTTATCGCAAAAAAAGGAGAAGGTCTGCATCATCTTGCCTTTGAAGTGTTGGATATTAAATTGGAAATGAAACGGTTGAAAAATGAAGGATTTATTTTATTGCAGGAAGAACCAAAAACAGGTGCAGATAATAAGTTGGTTTGCTTTCTACATCCAAAAGGAACCAACGGTGTGTTGATTGAATTGTGCCAGGAAATAAAGTAATCCTTATTGTTCGTTTGCAATAGAATCAGAATTGACAATGCCCAATTTTTCCACTGCTTTTTGAGAGGCTATCTGCGACGCATCTTTTTTATTAAATGCTTTTCCTTCTGCAATTATTTTTCCATTGACCACAGCGGCAACTGTAAACAGGCGTCGGCCATTCTCCAGCTTTTCATCAATGGTTTTAAAGTCAAGCTGCCGGCCGTTTTTATTGGCCCAACCGTATAACCTGTTTTTATGATTTATTTCTAACAATTCCAGATCGTCAATAAACATATGGGGAGTAATAATGCGATCCAACACCCATTTAGCTGTTTTCTTATAGCCTTTGTCCAGGTAAATAGCGCCAACCAAAGCTTCTAAGGTATTGCCAAATATTTGGCTTGTTTTCAATGAGGAATCCGATTTATTATATACCGTAATTTTTTTAAGACCCATCTTCATAGCAATGTCGTTCAACTGCTGACGGTTCACCATTTTACTCCGCATTTCCGTCAAAAACCCTTCTTCTTTATAAGGGTAGCGTTTAAACAGGTAATCAGCTACCAGAGCACTTAAAACAGCATCACCAAGGTATTCTAATCGCTCATTATTTTCATCGCTTGTTTCTTTTATAGATCGGTGGGTGAAGGCTGTTTTGTACAAAGAGATGCTTCCGGGAGAATACCCCAGAATTCCTTTTAAGCCTTTTTTGAAAGTAGAGCCTAACTGTTTTTTAAAAAGCGATTTCCAAAAATCCACGCTTGAAATTAAAAATTAATAATCCAAAATGCAAAATTGGTGTGATGGATGATTTGCAATAAATCTTGTAGCTACTTTTATTTAAAGGTTACCTAATATTTTAATAACCCTTATCCATTATGAATGGTGAAATTTTAAATTCCAACTAGTCAATCCTAAATTGAAATTGGTTACAAGTACCATTGAATTTTTACTCCACTATTTCAATACAATTATTATTTAAATAACTTATAAATGGATTTAAGTTTAGGTGTAAAACCGAACAGAATTGGACATAACACTTTTTTAAAAATTGGGACAATAATTTAAGCGATATACTTTTTAAAGATCACGCATGCATTATGTCCGCCAAAGCCAAAAGTGTTACTCAATGCGGCATTCACGGTACGTTTCTGTGCTTCGCCAAAGGTGAAATTAAGTCGTGGATCCAAGTCAGGATCATCGGTAAAGTGGTTGATGGTAGGAGGTACAATATCATTTTGCACACTCATGATGCAGGCAATACCTTCAATGACACCAGCTGCGCCCAGGCAATGTCCGGTCATTGATTTGGTGGAAGAAATATTAAGCTCGTAGGCATGCTCTCCAAATACCGCCAGTATCGCTTTTACTTCCGCAATATCTCCTAGTGGTGTAGAGGTACCATGTGTGTTGATGTAGTCAATATCAGTAGGCTGCAATTCTGCATCATCCAATGCTTGTATCATTACATTCTTTGCTCCAAGGCCATCCGGATGGGGAGCCGTAATGTGATGTGCATCTGCGGTGGCACCGGCACCTGCTACTTCGCAGTATATTTTTGCCCCGCGCTTTAATGCATGCTCCAATTCTTCAAATACCAACACTCCGGCTCCTTCACCCATTACAAAACCATCACGGTCTTTATCATAAGGGCGAGACGCTGTTTTAGGATCATCATTGCGTTCGCTGAGTGCTTTCATCGCATTGAAGCCACCAACTCCAGCTTCCGAGATCACACTTTCTGAGCCACCGGTGATGATGATATCGGATTTACCTAACCTTAATAAATTGAGGGCTTCCATCATGGCATTGGAAGAGGAAGCGCAAGCGCTGACCACTGAAAAATTAGGTCCACGAAAGCCATGACGCATGGATATATGCCCGGCGGCTATGTCCAAAATCATTTTAGGAATAAAAAAAGGATTGAACCTTGGGGTACCATCACCTTTTGCAAAATTCATTACCTCTTCCTGAAAGGTAATAAGGCCGCCGATGCCGGAGGCAAATACAACCCCTACCCGGTCCGGATTTACATTTTCTTTGGTAATACCGGCATCGCTAACCGCAAAGTCCGAAGCCACAATCGCAGTTTGTGTAAACCGATCCATTTTTCGGGCTTCTTTGCGATCAAGATAATTAATAGGATCAAAATTTTTTATCTCACAGGCGAAGCGGGTCTTGAATTTGGACGCATCAAACTGAGTAATAAAATCGCAACCGCTAACGCCATTGCGCAAATTATTCCAGTACTCAGTTATTGAATTGCCCAACGGGGTAATACATCCCATACCCGTTATTACGATCCTTTTGTATTGCATACAGCCTGCGCTCTTATTAAGTGTAAGATAAAACCGCCTTCGCTGGTGTACAGACAGAAGGCGGAATTCATTTTGATGCGTTTGCCTCGGAAAATGCTATTAATTACTTAGCATGTTCTTCCAGGTAAGATACGGCCTGGCCCACGGTAGTAATGGTTTCAGCCTGTTCATCCGGAATAGAAATGTTGAACTCTTTTTCAAATTCCATAATTAACTCTACGGTGTCTAAAGAATCGGCACCCAAATCATTTGTGAAAGAAGCCTCTGTGGTTACTTCTGCTTCATCAACTCCAAGTTTATCTACTATGATCTTCTTTACTCTTGCTGCAATGTCTGACATTTTGTAAAAGTTTGGTTATAGTGGTGCAAAAATAGACGATTTTAAATTAAATAATCCGTGCTTTCTGCAATACAAAGCAAGGGAAAAATAATGGAATAAAAACAGATTTATGCTGTTTCAAAATTGAGTATTTGCTGAGTACACAGATATTTGTAAATTGAACTCCAACAACAATCAGCTATGGCTTTGAAAATTATCGATCATGGAAGTGCGGCTTACCTGCAAATGGTAAAGCTTCGGGAAGATATTTTGCGCAAACCGCTTGATCTCAGTTTTACCCCAGAGGAGCTGGAGGGTGAAAAAGACAACTTGCTCATTGCTGCGTATGAGGACGATATTATGTTGGGTTGTTGTATGCTGGTAGAAGATAATGCGCATACGGTACGGCTTCGCCAAATGGCTGTGATAAACGATTTACAGGGCAAAGGAATTGGAAAAGCTCTAATGAACTTTGCAGAGAACCTGGCCCGTGACCGTGGGTATAGAAAAATAACGATGCATGCACGCAAAGATTCTACAGGCTTCTATGAAAAAATGGGGTATAAAAAGAGCGGCCATGAGTTTATTGAAATCACCATTCCGCACGTATTAATGGAAAAAAAGCTATAATAAATATTAAATAAATTATCTCCTTTTTACCACTTTCTCTTTGAGTAATTGGCGCAATTGGTGGATATCATCTGAATCTTCGAACCCACTTTTTGGCACAAGAAAAAAAGAGCTGCTATCAAAATACAGGTGAAAGAATTGTGGGGTTTCGAGAAACTTGCTCAATTTTTTCCAATTCCAGGACCTGGATCCCCGTTCATTTCCTACCGAAAAAGTTTCCTCTTCAAAGGTCATTGTGAAATGATCTTTGAAAGTGGCTGCTCTCTTATACACGGCTCCCGGCAGTATAAACCAAAAAGAGATCATTAGAAAAAACCACAGGAACGACCCGGTCATAAATGCAAGTGGTGTGATTTTGCCAAAATAATACAGCGTAGCAGATGCGAGTGCAAATACATTTACCAAAATTATCATAAACCGGATCTCAGGCTTAGAAAAAAAATGATATCGAAGTGCCTGCACTACTTCTTTTTTATCGTACGAAAATTGAATCGTCATTCTCTAAATTAATTTGCGGATACTATTTATCTATAACTTATGCAATTTATAAGAAATCGCTACCTATTAAAAACTTCAACTTTCTAAAAAAAGGTACTGGAAATATATTTTATTAAACTCTGAAAGATCATTTATAATCTTCCATTTTTTTATTAGGGGCAAAAAAATTCCCTGGATGTGATCCCAAGGAATTTATTACTTTTTGAAAAATTTATTTATTCATCATTTGCTTTGCTTCAATGCTCAAAGTGGCATGCGGCACAGCACGAAGGCGGGCTTTATCAATAAGCTTTCCAGTAACGCGGCAAATGCCATACGTTTTATTCTCAATACGCATAATAGCCTTCTCCAGATGGTCAATGAAGGTAATCTGGCGACTTGCCATTTGACTTAACTGCTCTCTTTCCATGCTCATGCTGCCATCTTCCATCGTCATGTAGCGGCCATCCTCAATATCTCCTGATTCATCTTTGCGGGTAATAAGACCCTGCAAATAAGCAAGTTCTTTTTTTGCAGTATCTAGCTTTTTATTAATGAGGTCTTTAAATTCTTTTAATTCTGAATCAGAGTACCGTTGCGTAGGTCCGGAATTTTGATTGGGAACCGCAGCATCTAAAACCGACTTCATAAATTCAGGCTCGTATTTAACCTTTTTAGTCGTGGTTGTTTTCGGGACCACCACAGGTTTGTTTGCTTCTTTTTTCGGGGTAATTTTTTCCAAGGGTTTAATAGCTGGTTTTACTTCCTGCTGCGTTGGTGCTGCTACGGATGATTTTTTTACTGGTGGATGTATTTCTTTTGCAGGAGCACTTTTTACTGGTGCTGCACTTTTAGCGGGCACTGAACCTTTAACGGGTGCTACGTTTTTAGCCGGTGAGACATTTTTTACAGGAGCTCCCTTTTTAGGTGCTGTTTCTGCCTTTACCGGAGGCTCCTTTTTAGCTGGAGGTGCAACCATTTTTTTTGCTGCAACCGGAGCCGACTTAGTGGCTGCAGGGTGTGCTTTTGTAGCCTTGGCAGGTGCCGGCAATGCCTTTTTAGGAGCTGCTTTATGAGGCGGCGGTACTGATGACTTTTTAGAAGCCGTTTGTACACTTTTAGTGGGGGCGGCTTTCTTAGCAGGTGTTTTACTTGCCGGCTTTGCTGCCTTGGCAGCGCTAACCACTTTTTTTGGAGCTTCTTTTTTTGATGCCATACAGTTTACCCATTTTTTAAAACGATGACCTTCAGTAAGTTGTAATTTACTTCTATTTCGATTCCACCGTTTAGATTAGTTGTAAGTTCTAGTTTATCAGCCAGAATTTCGGCGCAAATATAGCTATTATACTTTGCCAGAGAAGCTTTTATACCATTATTACTCTCTACCTCCACATTTATACGATCCGTTAATTCAAAACCGCTGTCCTTTCTAATTTTTTGAATTCGATTTACAAATTCCCTAGCGTCTCCTTCCTGCTCCAATTCCGGGGTAATGCTTATATCCAAGGCCACCGTCAAAGACCCTTTGGAGGCTACTGACCAGCCCGGAATATCCTCACTGCTCACCTCCACATCACTTAAAAGTATTTCTACAAAATCCCCTTCTAAAGGAATTGAAAAATGGCCTTCCTTTTCAAATGTAGCTATGTCTTGAGCATTAAAATTGGTTAATGCTGCAGTAACTGCTTTCATTTTAGAACCCAACTTTTTACCTAGCGCACTAAAATTTGGTTTGATTTTTTTCTTTATAAAACCTTCAGTGTCTGTAAGATATATTACCTCTTTTATATTTACTTCACTTTTTATCAAATCTTCTACTTTTTCCAGTTGCATCTGCATCAGT
This sequence comes from Chitinophagaceae bacterium, assembly GCA_039921625.1. Lineage (GTDB taxonomy): Bacteria > Bacteroidota > Bacteroidia > Chitinophagales > Chitinophagaceae > Flavisolibacter. The sequence goes on along the minus strand of JBDSBL010000189.1, from coordinate 4,341 downwards.
GGGTTAAAAACCGGTACCAATATTTTTTGTAATGGTTGGCGAACCCTAATGTTCGCCTTTTTCCGAATGGACAGGATAAGGGAGGAAGTATCTTGCGCCAGGCTCATGCGCTCTTCCAGCAATTCATCTATCCATTCTTCCTGTGCTGTAGGGAAATTGGAATGATGGATTGATTGCCCTGTTTCTTTCCCCGTTACAGCGTTTAAACTTTGAAAGAGTTCATCGCTAAAGAAAGGTGAAATGGGAGCCATTAATTTTATTACTGTATCCAGGCATTCGTACAAGGTTTGGTATGCGGCTATTTTATCCCCTTCGTATTCACCTTTCCAAAAACGGCGCCGGCATAGGCGTACATACCAATTACTTAACTGTTCATCTACAAAATCTTCAATCAGGCGTCCGGCTTGGGTAGGTTCATAATCATCAAAAGCAGCTGTTACTTTTTTTACCAGCGTTTGCAAGGCAGAAAGAATCCATTGGTCAATTTCCGGCCTTTCTTTAATAGGAATATTTTGTTCTTTAAAGGAAAAACCATCCACATTGGCGTAAAGTGCAAAAAACTGATACGTATTATAAAGTGTTCCAAAAAACTTTCGTTGGACCTCTTTTATTCCTTCTGCATCAAATTTTAAATTATCCCACGGCGAGGCATTGGTGATGAGGTACCACCGGGTGGCATCAGCCCCAAACTTTTCAATGGTTGCAAACGGATCCACCACATTTCCTAAGCGTTTGCTCATTTTATTGCCGTTCTTATCCAGCACCAGGCCGTTAGAAACCACCGTTTTGTAAGCCACACTGTCAAAAAGCATTACCCCCAAAGCATGCAGCGTATAAAACCATCCTCTTGTTTGATCTACCCCTTCAGCAATAAAGTTGGCTGGAAAATTCTCTTTAAACTTTTCTACATTTTCAAAAGGATAATGCCATTGAGCATAAGGCATAGCTCCACTATCAAACCATACATCAATGAGGTCTGGTTCGCGGCGCATAGGTTGGCCACTTTCTGACACCAACACTACCTCGTCTACATAAGGTTTGTGCAAGTCCAATATTCCGTCGTGGAAATAATTTTTATTGACATCGCCACCCAAAATTTCAGTAGCATTTTTTATTTCTTTATTTAATTCTTCTATTGATCCAATGCATTTCTCTTCTTTACCATCTTCGGTACGCCAAATAGGTAAAGGCGTGCCCCAATACCGGCTTCGGCTAAGATTCCAGTCTACCATATTTTCCAGCCAGTTGCCAAAGCGGCCGGTTCCTGTGCTTTCCGGTTTCCAATTAATAGATTTGTTTAATTCCACCATCCGATCTTTTACGGCGGTGGTTTTTATAAACCAGGCATCCAGTGGATAATAAACCACCGGCTTGTCTGTACGCCAGCAATGCGGATAAGTATGCTCGTATTTTTCTACCTTAAATGCACGTCCTTCTTTTTTAAGTTTTACGGCTATATCTACATTTACATCTGTATAGCCTTCTTCATTTTTATAATCTTTTATATAGCGGTTGCTAAACTCTCCAAGGCCTTCAACAAATTTTCCTTGCTTATCTACCAGGGTTAAAATTCCAATGTTGTATTTTTTACCCACCCGAAAGTCATCCGCACCAAATGCAGGCGAAGTATGCACTATGCCGGTACCATCCTCGGTGGTTACAAAGTCTCCCAGTATTACCCGGAATGGGTTAGCACCTGGAGTAATTTCCTCTATAACCTGCTTGGAGCTTGCCTCGTAGGGCAACAGTTGTTCATATTCTATCCCTTCTAAATCTTTTCCTTTGAACTCACTTAAAATTTTCCAAGGAAGTACTTTGTTTTCTGAAGAGTAATTTTCAAAACCATTATTTTCTCCTTCCGGTTTAAAAAATTGTCCCATCAAAGTTTTTGCCAGCACTACATTTTGGGCATCGTGGGTATAGGGGTTAAAAGTCTTTACAAGTACATAATCAATATTTGGCCCCACGGTTAGCCCAAGGTTCGATGGCAAGGTCCATGGTGTTGTGGTCCAGGCAAGGAAAAAGATTTCCGGATTTGCGATGTCTGATGAAACGGCATCAAATAAAAATTGTGATTTCTCCCCCTTCAAAGCAGCAAATAACGCTACTATGGTGGTGTCTTTTACGTTGCGGTAGGTGCCCGGCTGATTTAGTTCATGGGAACTCAATCCAGTACCGGCAGCTGGTGAGTAAGGCTGAATGGAAACACTTTTATAAAGCAGGCCTTTTTTATATAATTCCTTTAAAACCCACCAAAGCGTTTCAATATATTCATTGGTAAATGTGACATAGGGTTGCTCTAAATCTACCCAATAACCCATTTTGGTGGTAAGGTCATCCCATTTGTCTTTATACCGAAGCACGGCTTCGCGGCACTTTTGATTATACTCTTCAACCGATATTTTTTTTCCAATATCTTCTTTTGTAATTCCTAACTCTTTTTCTACACCAAGTTCTACCGGCAAACCATGGGTATCCCACCCGCCCTTGCGCTCCACCTTAAAACCTTTCATCGTTTTGTAGCGGCATACCAGGTCCTTTAATGTTCTGGAAATTACATGGTGGATTCCGGGCATACCATTAGCACTGGGTGGACCTTCATAAAATACAAAAGGGGTTGCCCCTTCTCTTAGCTCAATGCTTTTTTGAAAGGCCTTTTCGTCAGCCCACTTCTGCAAAACCTCTTTTTCAATAGAGGGAAGATTTAGTTGTTTAAACTCTTTATATCGTACGGCCATAAGGCTTTTATGCTTTTAAAAATGGGTGCAAAGGTAGGAAAATTCAACCCTTGGAACGGGGGAGATTGTAGAGATATTGATTCGGTGTCACCTAATACCACTGCTGCTAAAATGGACTAATTATTCAGGTATCTTAGAAGAATTAGAATTAATTGGTAACTATCTCAAGCATATCCTGGTGAAATTTTGCTTTTTTCACTTCATCATCCTTAAACCAATGGCAAGTTATCATACCCGCATCCTGCGTAGGATTGGCTGCGCCTATGAGGGAACCAATAACATCCTGCCACATATCATATTCAAGTACCGTCATTACCGGGCCACCAGATTTTAAACGCACTAAATCCCCGGTTTTAAATGTTCGTTCCATTAGTATAAGTTGATTTTAAAAATTAAACAAATCCGCACATTAAAATGGACTGGTGCCAGTTCCTTTTTTCAAATATTGATCGAACCAACTAATGTATCGTTCAAACCGATCTTTTATAAAACTTGGTTGCGTAAAGCCGTGAAATTGCCCGGGATAAATCAACAATTCCGTAGGTACATTCAAAGACCTCAGGGCCTGGTACATTTGCTCACTTCCTGCTGCAGGTACATTAAAATCTTTTTCTCCCACCATGAATTGTGTAGGAGTTTTTATGCGGTCGGCGTGCAGAAATGGATAGGATATTTTAAGATACTTTTCAATATTTCCCGGAATCCATGGGGCTCCTATCTCATTTTCATATTGATTAATGTATTGATCCACGCCATATAATGAAAGTGGTGCTGCCACACCAGCGCCACTACTGGCTGCTTTGAATCGCGTTGTAGATGCTATCAGGTAATCAGTTAATATGCCTCCGTAGCTCCAACCACTTACCCCTAACCGGGAAGAATCGGCTATACCTTGAGCTACCAGATAATCCGTTGCTCCTAAAATATCAATCACTTCTTTATTTCCCCAATCGCCGGAAATTGCTTTTGAAAAAGAAACACCCCGACCGTTGCTACCTCTGTAATTAACTGCTGCCACCGCATAACCACGAGCAGAAAGCATTTGGCGGGTCAAATCAAAGCTCAACTCATCTTGAGAAACCGGGCCTCCATGGATGTATAAAATGAGGGGCAAATTTTTTCTACTACCATTGGGTGGGTAATATAAAAGCCCGGATACCGAAGTTCCATCTTTACTGATAGAAGTAAATTTTTCCACCGAAGCCAGCGATAAGGAATCAATGAATTTATTCTGGATTTGTGTTAATCTCCTCTGAGTAGCACCTTCTATTGCATACAATTCTGCAGGCAGGGTGGGGTCACTCATTATAGTGAGTAGAGTTCCTGCCCTTCCCGGCTCTACCACAGAAAAGCTTTTATCACCTCCAATTACTTTTTTGCTGGTGCCGGTGGCTGGGTTAAAAGAAGTAATATATCGCTGCCGGTCATCAGCCACAAGAGCATAAATACTTTTTCCATCAGCGGACCATTTCGGCCCGTTTACCGGTCGGTCAAGCGATAAGGACAAAGGTTTTGGGTCGCCGCCTGTACTGTTCACCACGCACAATACTCCCTGATCATACATGCTATAAACGGCATCAAAAGTAGACCTGATGTAAGCAAT
>JBDSBL010000188.1:0-23071 GCA_039921625.1 Chitinophagaceae bacterium | reverse complement strand
TGATCAATAAATGATGCTATTGACATTCAAAAAGTATTTATTTTTAGCTCTCGTCAAACCAATTGAACTCTTCACAAAGTAAATTCAAAAAAAATTGTACCATGACAAAAGCTAAACGCTTTCTTTTTGCGTGTGGTTTTTTGCTTTTTACAGTATGCCTTCAGGCACAGCCTACCTTTCCTGAAAATGGAGTAGCTGACGCACGGCATGGGCATTATGCCTTTACCAATGCTACTATTGTAAAAGATGCAAACACGACACTGACCAACGCAACGCTCATTATTAAAGACGGAAAAATTGTTGCTGTTGGCAACAGTTTAAAAGTGCCAGAAGGCGCGGTAGAAGTGGATTGTAAAGGAAAATACCTTTATCCTTCTTTCATTGATATTTACGCAGACTATGGCACCGGTGCCGCACCGGGGGGCCAGGCCCGCACCTTCAATCCGACACAACAGGCACAACTTGGGACCGCCACTAATGGCGCTTATGGTTGGAATCAGGCCATCAAACCAGAAGTCAATGCCTACCAGGGATTTACTGCTGATGAAGCCAAAGCAAAACCTTTGCGTGACCTTGGTTTTGGTGCCGTGCTGTCGCATGTGCGGGATGGTATTGCCAGAGGTACAGGTACCTTTGTAACGCTGGCAAATGATAAAGAAAACAGAGTGATCTTAAAAGACAAAGCATCGGCTCATTATTCTTTTTCAAAAGGCACTTCTACACAAAGCTATCCCAGCTCCATGATGGGTATGATTGCCCTATTGCGTCAATCTTTTTTAGATGCACAGTGGTACAAATCGAAGCCGGCAAAAGAAGGCCTTAACCTTAGTCTGCAAGCGTGGAACGACCAACAATACTTACCTCAAATATTTGAAGCCGGTGATAAGTGGAATGACCTGCGGGCTGATCGCATTGGTGATGAATTTGGTGTGCAATACATTATAAAAGGAGGCAACAATGAGTACCAGCGCATAAAAGACATGGCGAGCACTAAAGCTACTTTTATCATACCACTTAATTTCCCACAAGCACAGGATGTAGAAGACCCTAATGATGCCCGCTTTGTTTCTCTTGGAGATTTGAAGCATTGGGAGATGGCGCCGACCAACCCGGGAGCAATTGAAAAAGCAGGTATTCCATTTTGCCTTACCACTTCTGATCTGCGGGATATTAAAACATTTAATACAGCCCTTCGCTCTGCATTTAATTACGGCTTATCAGAAGCTGCAGCCCTTACTGCTCTTACCAAAACACCAGCTACCGTTTTAGGTGTGTATGATCAGGTAGGTAGTTTAGATGCCGGTAAATGGGCTAATTTTTTAATAACCTCCGGCCCTATATTTAACGAGCGCACAAACATTTATCAAAACTGGGTGCAAGGCATTAAGTACAGTGTAAAAGATGATACCTGGAAAGATCCCCGGGGCACCTATAAAGTGGTGGTCAATACTCCATCAGGTCCGGTTAATTACTCGCTTGATTTTAAAAGCAATTCCTCTGCATCCCTTATTGGAAAAGATACCATTACTTCTAAATTTTATTATGATGGACGGCAGGTTCGCATCAATGTAGCACCAGAAAGAAAAGGAGGAGAAAATCTTCGGTTGAGTGGTGTGGTAAATAATGAAATATGGAATGGATATGGAGAAGACAGTGCCGGCAATCGCCTTACCTGGACAGCTACTTATGCACAACCCGCAACTCAAAAAACGGACAGTGCCCGGGTACGCAAACCTGCTCCTATCGGTAATGTTATTTATCCATTTGAACCCTTTGGTTGGGAAGAAGCTCAAGCTCCAAAACAAGAAACCATTTTGATTAAAAATGCAACGGTATGGACGATGGAGAAAGAAGGTGTGCTCCCTAATACAGATGTATTATTAAAGAATGGAAAAATAGCTGCTATTGGAAAAAATTTATCAGCAGCCGGAGCCCGCGTTATTGATGGTACCGGCAAGCATCTTTCTCCAGGGATCATTGATGAACATTCGCACATTGCCGCTGCCTCCATCAATGAAGGAGGTCAAAGTGTAACATCTGAAGTTCGTATAGCAGACAACTTAAACCCGGATGACATCAATATTTACCGGCAGTTGAGTGGTGGCGTTACCACCTCTCATATTTTGCATGGATCAGCAAATACCATTGGGGGACAAACACAATTAATAAAACTACGTTGGGGTGCTAATGACGAAGAACTAAAGTTTAAAGGATCTGCTCCCTTCATCAAATTTGCATTAGGCGAAAATGTGAAAAGATCTCCAAGTGCTATTGGCAACAACTCCAACAACAACCGCTACCCCGATACAAGAATGGGCGTAGAGCAGGTATTGGTTGATGCTTTTACCCGTGCAAAAGATTATCAAAAAGAATGGAAAGAGTATGATGGAGCCAAAGGGAAAAAAGGAACTGTAGCGCCACGCAGAGATTTGGAATTAGATGCCCTTGTGGAAATATTAAATGATAAGCGCTTCATCACTTGCCACTCCTATGTGCAAAGCGAGATTCTGGGAGCGATGGAAGTGGCCAAACGAATGGGCTACAGGTACAATACGTTCACGCACATTTTAGAAGGCTATAAAGTAGCTAAGGAAATGCTGGAACACGGTGCCAATGCCTCTACTTTTTCTGACTGGTGGTATTACAAAATGGAGGTAGTGGATGCCATTGCCTACAACGCGGCCATCATGCACAAAGTAGGATTAAATGTAGCTATCAATTCAGACGATGCAGAAATGGCCAGAAGGCTGAATCAGGAAGCGGCTAAGACGATTAAGTATGGCGGTTTATCTGAAACAGAAGCCTTGGAAATGGTTACCATCAATCCGGCAAAAATGCTGCACGTACAAGATAAAGTAGGAAGCATTAAAGTAGGTAAAGATGGCGATGTAGTACTGTGGAGCGACGATCCGCTCAGTATCTATGCAAAATCTTTATACACCATAGTAGATGGTACTATTTATTTTGACCGCATGAAAGATGAACAATTGCAGAAAGTGGTGGCTGCAGATCGCAACCGGATCATCAAAAAAATGATTGGAGAAAAGCGCTCCGGAGCGCCCGTGCAACCGGCACAACCAAGCTATCAGGTAATGCAAACCTGCAGTGAACATTATCATAGCCACGGCCTGCTGACAATAGACGGGGACGAAATTACAAACGACTAAAAAATCAAGCATGAAAAAAATATTTTTCAGTTTCTTGTTCAGCTCTTTTTTGCTGGCCAATGCGCAGGAAACAGTGTATCCTTCCGCTAAGCAATCGCAGCGCATTGTCATTACCAATGCCACGGTGCACGTAGGCAACGGGCAGGTGCTCAACAATACTTCCATTGAAATAAAAGATGGAAAAATCACCAACATTGGAACCACTATAAACACTGCCGGAGCTACCGTGGTAGATGCATCTGGCAAGCAGGTGTACCCGGGATTAATATTACCTGCCAGCAATCTTGGATTGGTAGAAGTTCCCAGTGTTCGTGCCACTTCAGATGTGCGGGAAATAGGTGAATTAAATCCAAACGTACGTTCTATTGTAGCCTACAATACAGATTCAAGGGTTATCAATGTATTACGCTCCAACGGCGTGCTCTTAGCCAATATAGTTCCGGAAGGTGGCCTTATCAGTGGCTCTTCTTCCGTGGTGCAGTTAGATGCATGGAACTGGGAAGATGCAGCATACAAAACCGATGCGGGCATTCTTTTTAACATGCCTGCCCTGTTGCCCCGGCCAGATGGCTTTGCCCGGTTTCGGGTAGCAGGCGGGCCGCAGCAGCCGCCGGTAGATCCTGTTAAACTAGGATTGGAGCAGGTAGACAGAATGAAAAGTTTCTTTCGTGAGGCACAGGCATACAATAGCATGACCAACCATGAAGAAACCAATTTAAAATTCGCATCCGTTAAAGGTTTGTTTGACAAAAGCCAGAAATTGTATGTACGGGCCAACACGGTAAAACAAATGTTGGTGGCGCTGGATTTTGTAAAAGAGTTTGGTTTTGATGTAGTCATCATAGGCGGCACGGATAGCTGGCAAATTGCTGATCTATTAAAGCAAAACAATGTGTCGGTAATATTAAACCAACCACATAGCCTGCCGCTTTTAGAAGACGATGATGTAGACCAGCCGTACAAAACACCGGCAATGCTTCAAAAAGCCGGAGTACTTTTTTCCATCAATGATGATGATGGCCAAACGAGAGGGCGCAACCTGCCATTTAATGCTGGGACCGCTGTTACCTATGGCTTAACCAAAGAACAAGCCTTGCAGGCCATCACGTTAAACGCAGCAAAAGTGTTGGGCATTGCTGATAAAACCGGAAGCATAGAAGTAGGCAAAGACGCAAACATAGTCATCAGTTCCGGAGATATTTTGGACATGCGGTCCAGCACCATCACAGACGCATTTATCCAGGGCCGAAAGATTGATCTAAAAGACAAACAGAAATTACTGGACGAACGATATAAAACGAAATACGGAATTAAATCCGCTTTCTAAATGTAAAAACCCTGCTTGCAAAGCAGGGTTTTTTTTGGATAACCAACTTTTGGAATTCTATTCATCTTCCGTTGTGTCACTCACTTGTACTGTTGCAATTGTATGGGGCTTTTAATAAGGGAAATTTCTATTCACCTTTAATAAAAGTGGAAACACCAATCAACAACGGATGCCACAGGAAGCAATTATCTTTGCCCCTCATTTTTCACCATATTTATATTTTATGTTTCGTACGCACACTTGCGGAGAGCTAAGGTCGCAGCAGATACACACCACCGTTACATTAGCGGGCTGGGTGCAAACCATTCGAAAATTTGGGTCTATCACCTTTGTTGATTTGCGCGACCGCTATGGCATTACGCAATTGTATTTTTCAGAAGAACTGACGGCACAATTAGATAAGGAACCTCTGGGCAGGGAGTATGTGATACAAGCCACCGGTCAGGTGATTGAACGCAGTAATAAAAACCCGAACCTGCCCACGGGAGACGTAGAAATAGCAGTGGATACTTTTCTGGTTTTGAATAAGTCAGCAGTGCCTCCCTTCACCATACAAGATGATACGGATGGCGGTGATGACCTGCGCATGAAGTACCGTTATTTAGACCTGCGCCGGGCAGCCATAAAAAAGAATATTGAATTAAGATATGCAGTAAACCGGGCTACTAGGGACTACCTGCACCAGCAAGGTTTTATGGATATTGAAACTCCATTTCTTATTAAGTCCACACCGGAAGGTGCCCGAGATTTTGTAGTGCCTTCGCGTATGAATGAAGGGCAGTTTTATGCGCTTCCTCAATCTCCGCAAACATTCAAACAACTATTGATGGTAAGCGGATACGATCGTTATTATCAAATAGTAAAATGCTTTAGAGATGAGGACCTGCGGGCCGACCGTCAGCCAGAGTTTACACAAATAGATTGCGAGATGGCCTTTGTAGAGCAGGAAGATATTTTGCAAATGTTTGAAGGAATGGTGAAGTCTATTTTTAAAAAAGTAAAAGACATAGATTATACCGAAACGGTAAAACGCATCACCTGGGAAGATGCGATGTGGCAATATGGAAATGACAAGCCCGACATAAGGTTTGAAATGAAAATAGGAAACCTCAAATCGGCCTTCAATAAAGGAGGAAAGATAGGGGCCACCGGCGAGCTTATAGAAGGGGCCGGCTTTGGAGTATTTGATACTGCTGAAACCGTACTTTCCATGGCAGTGCCGGGCGCCGCAGATTATACACGGAAGCAGATTGACGAACTTACTGAATGGGTAAAGCGGCCCCAATCAGGCATGCAGGGATTGGTCACCATTAAAGTAAATAGCGACGGCACTTTTAAGAGTAGTGTCGATAAATTTTATAGTGAAGAAAGGTTGCAGGCAATAGCCCAATTTTCACAGGCGCAGAAAGGAGATTTGATCGTAATACTTGCCGGCCAAGAAGAACGAACCCGCAAAGCCATTTCAGATTTGCGGATGCACCTTGCCGAACGATTGGGCCTGCGCAAAAAAGATGTTTATAAATTATTATGGGTAGTTGATTTTCCACTATTTGAATATGACGCAGAAGACAATCGATGGGTAGCCCGCCACCATCCGTTTACAGCTCCAAAGCCCGATCAGATAGATACCATGATCAACAATGATCCAACTATAAAAGAGGCCGGCCATTACCTCCAACATCCTTATGCTACCATTAAAGCAAATGCATATGACATGGTATTGAATGGCAATGAAATTGGAGGTGGTTCCATCCGAATATATCAACGGCCCTTGCAGGAGAAAATGTTTGATGCTCTTGGAATGACACCCCATGAGGCGCAACATAAATTTGGTTTTTTATTAGGTGCGTTTGAGTATGGTGCTCCACCGCATGGAGGGATCGCTTTTGGTTTTGACCGCCTCTGTGCGCTACTTGGGGGCAGTGAAAGTATTCGTGATTTTATTGCTTTTCCTAAAAACAACAGTGGCCGCGATGTCATGTTAGATGCACCAAGTACCATAGATGAAAAACAGATGAATGAATTAGGCTTGAAAAGCAGTGCGGAATAGTTGGTAGCTTACTTACAAATAAAACTAAGCGCAGAGTATGATCACATCAGAAACAAAATATTTGCATCCCCGCAAGTGGCCGGCATTGGTACCGCTGGCAGTAGGTTTCGGCATTCTGATTTTTTCAAACAACCAAGAAAATAGAAATGAATACTGGATCATGGCCTCGATTTTAATCGGTTTTTCTATCCTTCTATTTCTTGCATTCAGAAAGGCCCGGGTTGTTTTAGATTATGATAAGTTGACGTACCAAACTATTTTTAAAAAGAAAGAAATATGGTGGCAGGAGGTGCAAAAAACGTTTATCAAATACCACCATCATGGCAAATCGGGGAGTCGCAACCTGCATTTTATTACAAAGAACGGAGAAGAACATAATTTTTCAATTTCACTTTACTCAAAAAATGATTTACAACAAATAGGCGAAGCAATAATAGCTAAGTGCGAGGGTGCTGATATACAAGAAAAAATTAGAAACATGGCCGTAGGAATATTTCCCTGGTACAAATTGTAACCTACATTTTCTACGCATTATATGATTTAAATAAACCACTTTTATACTGATGTTTTTTACAAGTACTCCTTTACATTTTAATAATTCAACGGTGCACCAATATTTACTTTTAATCGGATTTTTATTGAGTATGACTTCATGCAATAAAAAGGAAGATAATGCCGGCAATGCGGCGCCTTACCAGGAATCAATGAATGTAGCTTATGGAAAAGATACAGCGCAAAAAATGGATATCTATCTGCCGGCCAACCGGACTTCAGATAATACAAAAGTTATTATATTGATACATGGAGGAGCCTGGATGGAGGGAGATAAAAAAGACTTTTCCTCTTACATTTCTTTAGTGAAAAACCGGTTGCCTGATTATGCTATTATTAATGTCAACTACCGGCTGGCCACGCAAACAAATAATTATTTCCCAACCCAGGAAAATGATATTGCTGCCGCCGTTTCTTTTATTCACGACAGGGAAAAAGAATACAAGATATCCACCAAATACGTATTGCTTGGTGCCAGTGCCGGAGCGCACTTAGCGTTGCTGCAAGCATACAAATATAAAAGCCCGGTAGCCATCAAAGCAGTCGTTTCATTTTTTGGTCCTACAGATCTTATAGCCCTGTATAACAATCAAACCAGTTCGTATTATCAGCTTGCACTGCAAACGTTAATTGGTGGTACACCTCAAAGCAATCTATCTGTTTACCAGCAGTCAAGTCCTATCTTTTTTGCCTCTGCACAAAGTTGCCCTACCCTGCTGCTGCATGGAGGCAAAGACCCGGTGGTAGCACCTGCACAGTCCGAAATATTAAAAAGCAAATTAATTGCTGCAGGTGTTGCTACGGATTTAGTTATATATCCCAATGAAGGCCATGGCTGGTATGGCGCTAACCTCGATGACTCTTTTGATCGTATTAAAAAGTTTTTAGAGGTAAATGTGCCCTGATACTCCTTAATTATCTAACTAACATATTACTGCATTTTCACCCATCAATCTCTAATCACTAACTAACCGCTTCATTCTTTTTGGTATTTTTCCAAAGTGAATAATGCAGTACCATTAGCCGAGCGATTAAGACCGCAAAATTTAGATGAGTTAGTAGGACAGGAACACCTTGCCGGCAAGGGCAGCATATTGCGTACGGCTATAGAAGGAGGCCGCATACCTTCCCTAATTTTATGGGGACCACCCGGCACCGGTAAAACAACTATCGCCAACATTATAGCGCACACCTTACACAAAACATTTTTCACTCTCAGTGCCATTAGTGCAGGTGTTAAAGAAGTTCGCGAAGCCATTCAATTAGCGCAAAAAACAACCGGAGCTATTTTATTTATTGATGAAATACATCGCTTCAACAAGGGCCAACAAGATGCCCTGTTGGGCGCCGTGGAAAAAGGAATTATAACCCTTATTGGAGCTACTACCGAGAACCCTTCCTTTGAAGTAAACAGTGCCTTGCTTAGTCGCTGCCAGGTGTATGTTTTAAAATCGCTTTCAACCGATAATCTCATCACCCTGTTGCAGCAGGCTATTGCAAAAGATGATGGTTTGAAAAATAAAAACATACAACTGGAAGAAACAGAAGCACTGATCAATATATCCGGTGGGGATGCCCGAAAATTATTGAACTTATTTGAATTGGTGGTGAACACTTTAAGTGCAAAAGCCGGCAGTGAAAAAGAGCTGAAAATAACAGACGAAGTGGTTATGAACATTGCCCAGCAACGAATAGCACTTTACGACAAAAGCGGAGAGCAGCACTACGACATTATTTCTGCCTTTATCAAATCTATGCGCGGCAGCGATCCCAATGCTGCGGTGTATTGGCTGGCTCGTATGATTGAAGGGGGAGAAGATGTAAAATTCATTGCCCGCCGCATGGTTATTTTTGCTTCAGAAGATATTGGTAATGCAAACGCAAATGCATTGCTGCTGGCCAATGCAACCTTTGATGCCGTTTCTAAAATTGGTTACCCCGAATCACGGATTATTTTGTCGCAGTGTGCTACCTACCTTGCTTCTTCTCAAAAAAGTAATGCCTCTTATATGGCTATTGAAGAAGCGTTGAGAAAAGTAAAAAGTGGAGGCGATCTGCCCGTGCCATTGCACCTACGCAATGCTCCTACTGGCCTGATGAAGGGTTTGGGCTATGGCAATGATTATAAGTATGCACACAACTACAAAGGAAATTTTACCGAGCAAGAGTTTTTGCCGGATGCGATAAAAGGCACTACATTTTATGATCCGGGGCATACCCCACGAGAGGAAGAACTGCGTCAATTTTTAAAAAGCAAGTGGGGCCATAAATACGGCTATTGACCGGTAACAATTTACCAAAAACATGCTTTTGTTTACTCGATCTTTTATCATCATTCATTGCGGACACAAGCCTCAACAGTTTCTAATATTAATTAAGGAAAAACCCTTGAATACAACAATAAAATCGTTACAAATTTTTTTTAAAAAGTTAATTGTATTTAACTTACTCTCTCCTACCCCTCTTTACTAATCATATATTTTAACCTATTAAACATGAGAAAAATTTTATTTTGTTTTCTCCTCACCTTTTTCATTTTTGGCCAGTCAGAGGCGCAAACGAAAACAGTGTCAGGAGTGGTAACGGCGCAAAATGACAAGGCACCATTACCCGGAGTTTCTGTACGAATTGAAGGAAGTCAAAGCGGAACGGTAACCGATGAAAACGGAAAGTTTTCATTAGCAGTTCCGGCCAATGCAACGCTTCTATTTTCTTACACAGGGTACACCTCTTATGCTACCAAAGTTGGTACTGCATCCCAGCTGAATATTTCTCTGCAAACATCCTCACAGGCAATGGATGAAGTAGTAGTTACTTCCTTTGGTATTAAAAAGGACAGAAGAACTTTAGGGTATGGCATCAGCCAGGTAAAAGCGGAAGAATTAAGAAAAGCGCCAACACCCGACATTACCAACGCACTTACCGGAAAGATAGCAGGGGTGCAGGTTTCAGGCTCTGGTGGAGGTTTTTCCAGTTCCAATATTATCATCCGAGGCTTTTCTACGTTTACCGGCAGCAATCAACCTTTGCTGGTAGTAGATGGAGTTCCTATAGATAATGGCGGAGGCTCCAATGGGGTAAACTCCGGTGTTGCTAACTCTAACCGGGCATCAGATATTAATCCGGAAGATATAGAAAGCATCAACGTATTAAAAGGAGCTGCAGCAACCGTATTGTATGGTTCCCGGGCCGCCTCCGGTGCTTTAATTATTACCACTAAAAAAGGAAAAGTAGGTACTAAAAATCAGGTATCCTTTAGCACCAGCTACGGTGTAGGTACCATGAATCGTTTTCCGGAATATCAAAATGAATATGCACAGGGCGACCGAGGTATTTATAAAAATAATGTTTCCGGCTCGTGGGGACCGCGCATCAATGGGCAAACAGTAACCAACTGGTTTGGCAATCCGGAAGTGTTGCAAGCTTATCCTGATAACGTTCGCGATATACTGCACCACTCAACATCTAATCAAAATGACATAAGCTTTTCAGGAGCTACTGCTGTATATAATTACCGCCTTTCTTATGGTAATGCCTACGAAACTGCTTTAGTACCAGGCAATAAATTGCGTAAAAACAATGTAAGCATCAATGCCGGAACTTCTATTACTCCCAAATTTAAAGTCAATACATTTTTATCGTATGTAAATAATGCTTCTGATCGTACGCAGGCCGGCAACCAGGGCTCCAATCCAATCTGGCGCGGCATCTACGCACCACGGTCTTATGATTTGACAGGCTCTCCGTTTGAAGATGCAAGCGGCGGACAGCTTTGGTTTGCAGCTGAAGACAATCCTTATTGGGCTATCAAACACGTAACCTACCATCAGGAAGTAAACAGGTTTTATGGTAATGTAAATCTTAATTACACATTTGCTCCGTGGCTGCAAGCAGACTTGAAAATTGGTGGTGATATTATAGCCAATAATACACAGGGTTTTGATGATAAAAATATTCGGGGAAATGGAAATACTTCCTCTGCCGGCAAGGGTGGTTTGGCTGATAATCAAAACCTCACCCGCAACCTCAATTCTTATTTTACACTAAGCGGTAACAAACGGCTGAACGACCGGTTTTTTGTATCTGCTACCTTAGGAAACGAGGTTATTGCCAATTATTCACGTTTTCTAAATACAACAGGTTTAGAGATTGTAGTACCTGCCTTTAACAACTTGAAGAACTTTGTTTCTTTCAATAGCTCTGATGGCTATACACAGTCAAGAGCCGTGGGTGTATTTGGAGATTTTGTGGTAGAATACCAAAATTTTCTTACCGTAAACTTAAAAGCTAGAAACGATTTTCCATCTACGCTGAGCGCTGGATACCGCTCTATTTTTTACCCGGCCATAGCAGTTAGTTTTGTGGCTACCGAAGCATTTCCTAATTTAAAAAGCAACGTACTTTCCGCAGCTAAAATACGGGCAAACGTAGGTGAGGTAGGTAAAGGAGCAGGTCCATATAATACAGATACTTATTATGGCAGAGCAAGTGCCGGGGATGGTTTTGGATCTACAGGAATAAGTTTTCCTTTTAATGGTTTGGCAGGATATACATATGGCAATGGAGCCGGAAATCCATTGCTGACACCGGAGTTTACCCGTGAAATAGAATTGGGTGGAGAATTTTCATTGTTTAATAACAGGCTTTTTATAGATGGTTCTGTATATAAAAGAGATACCCGAAATCTTATTTTTAATGTACCCGTACCAGCATCATCAGGCTTTACTTCCGTTACCACCAATGCTGGTAAATTATCTACTAAAGGTTTTGAATTATTAGTAAGCGGCACTCCTATTAGGTCAAATTCTTTTTCATGGAATACAGCACTCACCTTTACCACTTTTAAATCAGTGGTAAAAGAATTAGCTCCCGGAGTGCAGGCCATTACATTGGGAGGCTTTACCTCACCAAACATTCAATTGATACCAGGCCAGGAGTACGGCCAGGTTTATTCTACTTATTACAAAAGAGATAGTGCCGGCAACAAGATCATTGGTACTAATGGATTGCCACTTGTAGGAAATGGAGTATCCAAAATTGGAAATCCAAATTCTAAATTCACCGCTGGATTAACAAATACGTTTACGTATAAATCAATTTCATTTTCTTTCCTTGTTGATGGCCGGTATAAAGGTGAATTGCTATCCCGCACTATTGGAGATTTGCGCATCAATGGAGTATCAGCTGAAACAGCCCAGTTTCCAAGGTATAATGCAGATGGAACGGAAGCAAAACCTTACCTGTTTGATGGTGTATTGGAAAATAAAACACCCAATAATATTTATGTAACCGCACAGGATTATTACAGCCTGAGAGGCAAATATGTAGCCTGGGAAGGATACGTGCTTGATGCCTCTTTTATAAAACTTCGGGAGGCAACTTTAAGTTATGATTTTCCAAAAGCCATGTTGAATAGAGCTCGCTTTATAACTAACCTGCGTTTATCCATTTACGGAAGAAACCTTTTAACCTACGCCCCGCATTTCCCTGATCTTGATCCGGAACAAAACCTGCTTGGAGTTAGCAATTCAAGAGGACTTGAATTTGGTATTCAGCCGGTAGCTAAAACCATTGGCGGCAGTTTGAGGGTAACTTTTTAAATTCAAAATCTTAATAATGAAAATTAATTTTAAACTATATTTTTTTATTGCCTTTGCTGCAATAAGCACGGTATCGTGCAAAAAATTTCTGGATGTAAACAGGGATCCTAACAACATCAACCAGGCACCTATTTCTCAGATACTTCCATCCGTGACGGTAAACATTGGGTACATGGGAGCATCTGATCTTTTTCGCTACAGCAATTTGTTTATGCAACAGTTCAGTGCACAAGGACCAGTGAGTGCCGGCAATACGTTTAAGGAATACGAACGCTACAACGTGAACAATTCAGATGTAAACAATGTGTGGAATACAACCTTTGCAACCACGCTGAGTGATCTTGAATTACTAATAACAAAAGCAGGGGCAGAAGGAAGTCCGCATTATGCCGGTGTTGGTAGGATTTTAAAAGCTTATGTGTACCAAATATCAGTAGATGCCTGGGGAGATCTGCCTTATTCCGAAGCTCTAAAATTCAATGCAGGTTTGTACCCAAAGTTTGATGATGATGCTGCCATTTATACTGATTTGGTAAAGCTGATAGATACCGGCATTACCAATATAAATGCGACTACGTCTAAATTATCGCCTAATACCAATACGACCATTTATCAAAATTCAAGTTGGGCGGCTTCTAAACTTCAATGGCAAAAATTTGCGAATACTTTGAAGCTGCGCATCTTTTTGCACTACAGTAAAAAAGACCCAACATTTGCAGCCCAACAAATCAATGCGTTGATCAATAGCAACGCGACTTTTATGCAATCCAATGCGGATAACTTTCAGATGATGTTTACGGCTACCTCACAGCAACAAACGCCAACGGCAAGTATTGAAGGTGGACAATTTAGGAATCAATTTTTCCCACACCGCACCATTGTAGATATGATGAACGCCACATCGGATCCACGCAGAGCATCTTATTTTGTTCCCTTTCCGTACAACTCGAATCCACCTACGTACAAAGGTTCCAGCATACTTGATCCGGTAGCCACCTCGCAATATTCCAGATTGCACACTTACTTAAAAGGAGCTGCAACCGTGAATACCGCATTGATCAATGCAGATGGAAGTTTGAAAGATGGAGCTATTACTTATTCAGGGGCAGCCCCTTCCCGAATGCTTACTTATGCTGAGTATAATTTTATAAGAGCTGAGGCAGCCTTAACGATGGGAGCAGCCGGAGATGCACAAACCTTTTTTCAAGAAGGCATCAAAGCCTCTATGGCGGATGCAGGAGTGACCGGTGCTAGTGTGACTACTTATATCCTTGCCAATGGCATTTTATTAGGATCAACGCAACAAAAATTAGAACAAATCATCAACGAAAAATACATTGCCAATTTTGGAGTAGTAATGGAGCCATGGACAGACTGGAGAAGAACTGGTTTTCCTAAATTACAATCTCTAAAAAAGCCATTAGCGGTGTATGATGAACTGCCAAGAATATTGCCTTACGGCTTAAATGAAAGCACGTCCAATCCAAATATTCCGGTTAGAAACTCCCTGTTAGATCGCGTGTTTTGGGATACGAAATAAACGGAAGTATTTGCATTCGTAATTATTATAAAAAAAATTTATAACCCCTTATATAACGAAAGATGATTAGAAATAAATCTTGTTTTTTAGTGCTTGCTTTATTAGGCTCCCTTTGTGTGTGGGCGCAAAAAGAAATGCAACCCACTTCTTCTGCGGTGCGCATGGATAGCTACAAAAAGAAAAAGGCAATGGAAGAAACATCCCTGGTAAAGGGAGTGAAATTCAGAAATGTAGGACCCACTATTATGAGTGGCCGGGTGGTAGATGTAGATGTAAATCCTAATAACTCTATTGAATTTTACGTAGCCTATGCTACGGGTGGCTTGTGGTACACCAATAATAATGGTCAATCTTTTACGCCGGTATTTGATGGGCAGGATAATTTGTTTATGGGAGATATAGCCGTTGATTGGCCCTCAAAAACCATTTACGTAGGTACGGGAGAAAACACATCAAGCCGCTCCACTTATGCAGGCAGCGGTTTGTACAAATCTACCGATGGTGGTAAAACATGGCAGTGGATAGGCCTGGGAGATACACACCACATTGGCAAGGTGCTGATCAGTCCGAAAGATCCAAATACAGTATGGGTAGCGGCATTAGGTCACTTGTATTCTCCCAATACCGAAAGAGGAGTTTTTAAAACAACCGATGGAGGAAAAACATGGGCTAAAACATTATACATTGATGATAAAACCGGCGCCATTGATATTGACATTGACCCGAAAGATCCGTCTGTATTATACGCTGCTACCTGGTACCGTACCCGTTCTTCCTGGAATTTTGAAGAAGGTGGCCCAACTACAGGCATCTATAAAAGTATAGATGGTGGTAACAAGTGGACCTTACTTACTACACCATCTTCTGGTTTTCCTGCCGGTAAAGGTGGTGGCCGCATCGGGCTGGCTGTAGTGCCTCAAAATCCTCAAATCATTTTTGCCGTAGTGGATAACAACAATAACCGTCCGGCAAAAAAAGATACTGCGGACAAATACACCTTGCTGGATTTTAGAAATATTACTAAAGAAGCTTTTGCTAAACTCAATGATAAAAAGCTGGATGATTTTATAAAAGAAAATCGTTTTCCGGAAGATTTTAATGCTGCTATTTTAAAAAAACAAGTAGCGGAAGGCAAGTTGAAACCTACGGTGGTAGCCGATTATCTAAAAAGCGGCAACACGGATATGCTGGTAAATGAAGTGGTGGGTGCGGAAGTGTATAAAAGCAATGATGGTGGCAAAAGCTGGAAAAAAACAAATGCCAATTTCATTGAAGCCTTTAGTTCTTATGGATATTATATGAGCAAAATTTGGGTGTCACCTACTGACTCTAATAAAGTGGTCATTACCGGTGTACCTCTTTCTTTATCTGTGGATGGTGGCAAAACGTTTAAAAGCATTGGGGGCTCAAATGTACACAGTGACCACCATGCATTTTGGTTTGATCCAAAAAATGAAAATCATATACTCAATGGAAATGATGGTGGCCTGAATATGAGCTACGACCTTGGTAAAAACTGGTCAAAATTAAATTCAACTTCAGTAGGTCAGTTTTACTCTGTAGCGGTAGATGATGCAAAGCCTTACAATGTATACGGCGGCTTGCAAGACAATGGCGTATGGTATGGCCCATCTAATAATGTGGAAGGCAACGGCTGGCAAGGTGCCGGTGAATATTCATTTAAAAGCATTGGAGGTGGAGATGGAATGATGGTGCAGGTAGATACCAGAAACAATTCTATTTTTTATTCGGGATCTCAGTTTGGTATGTACAACCGTACCAATAAAGACCGCAATCTGACCTCGCTTCCCATTCATCCTATGCATAAAGTAGGTGAATCTCCATTGCGGTATAATTGGGAAACACCAATAGCATTATCAAAGCACAATCAGGATGTGCTGTATATGGGGTCCAATAAATTTCACAGGTCGCTTAACCGGGGCGAAGGAATGGAGACCTTAACTGAGGATTTAACCAAGGGTGCCAAAGAAGGCGACGTACCATTTGGTACTACCACCTGGATTGCAGAATCTCCATTAAAGTTTGGCCTTTTGTACATTGGCACAGATGATGGTTTAATACATTTATCAAGAGATGGCGGATACAACTGGATGAAGATCTCTGACAAATTACCGCAAGGGTTGTGGGTTTCCTGCATCACTCCTTCAGCCTATAAAGATGGCCGCGTTTATGCATCTCTTACCGGATACCGGTTCGATAATTTTACTCCTTACTTATATGTAAGTGAAGATTTTGGCACTACCTGGAAGTCAATAAGCGGCAACCTGCCGATGGAATCTATTAACTCAATTAAAGAAGATCCTAAAATTGAAAACATACTTTATGTAGGTACAGACAATGGCCTTTACATGACCATGGACCGGGGCATGTCCTACATGCCTTTCAGCAATAACTTACCACCGGTACCGGTGCATGATATAGCCATACAGCAGCGGGAAAATGATATAGTGTTAGGCACACATGGCCGCTCTATTTATATTGCTAATCTGGATGCGGTGCAAAAATTAAGTCCTGAAACTGCAGCTAAGAACTTAGAGCTTTTTTCAATTAAAGATTTTACTGTTTCCCCGGCTGGCAATCGTTTTGGAAGAATGGCAGCCCCCACCGTTAGTATCTCTTACTTCAAAAAAACGGCAGGTCCTGTAACCATTTTAATAAAAAATGGTAAAGGAGAAGTGCTTAATACCATTGCTCAAAATGCAAGTATTGGTCTAAACACTTTTGAGTATGATCTTTCGCTTGCTAAAAAAACTTCTGACGAAGAATCAATGAGCAGAGGCAATACACTGACTGCAGGAAACTATACCGTAGAGATTGAAAGTGGCAATGATAAAGTGAGTAAACCACTGGTGATAAAAATGCCTTCATCAAAATAAAAAAGGTAATTGAACATCCTTTGAAATAAGGATACGAAAGAGCAACCTATTTATTATCAACTAAAGCAAAAGGAACATGAAGACTTATTTTATGTTCCTTTTGCTTTTTAAAAACAGGTTTAAAAAAAAGCAAATGAAAATAAGCTTATTGTTTTTTTTACTGCTGTTGCATATGCAAGCCGGGGCACAAAAAGAAGTATCTAATAAGTTGGTGCAAAATGCGGATGGCAAAGTAGCGCAGCTTATAGATCTTTTTAATGCAGATGCCGAAAGCCTAAACAAAGTGTATCTTTTTAAAGAGAATCCAGAATATTACAACCGGTTCTTGATGTTTTACTCCGAGGAATTGCAGCAATTGAAATCGCTTTCTTTCAATGCCCTTTCAGTATCAGACCAAGTTGATTATCTCTTGTTCAAACGCAATCTTATCAAAGCCATAGAGGACCTGGAAACATCTAAAAAAGAATATGCATCCATAGCTCCGCTTGTGCCATTTGCAAAGCAAATTGTAGACCTTCAAATATTAAGGAGGAGAGGTGCTGCCCTGCAGCCCGAAACTACCGCTACCCTAATCAACAATGTAAAAAATAGCACCATCATAGCTATGGCCGAAGCCCGAAAAAACACAACAATATCTACCACGCTGGCACAAAAAACAAGCAGCGTGATCGATGAATTGCGCAGGGGTCTCCAAAATACTTTTGATTTTTACAACAGCTATGATCCTCTTTTTACCTGGTGGGTAAAAAAGCCTTTTGAAGAAGCGGACAGTGCGCTGAACAGTTATGCAGGCTATTTAAAATCAGTAAATGCCATAGATAAAAAATTACCTGTTGATGTGAGTGGGATAAGAGGTACACCGGTAGGCGCCGCAGAATTAAAGAGGTTGCTGGAGTTTGAAATGATACCATACTCAGCGGAGGAATTGATTGAAATAGCCAACCGTGAATTTGCGTGGTGCGATGCAGAAATGATCAAAGCCTCTCAAGCTTTTGGCTTTGGAAAAGATTGGAAAAAAGCACTGGAAAAAGTAAAGCAAAACTATGTGCTGCCAGGTCAGCAGCCACAACTAGCCAACTCATTAGCGGAAGAAGCCATTGCATTTGTTGAAAGCCATAACCTTGTAACCATCCCTCCCCTGGCAAAAGAAGCCTGGCGTATGAACATGCTTACGGAAGCCCAACAACGCTTTGCTCCTTTCTTTTTAGGAGGTGAATCTATTCTGGTAGCGTATCCTACAGATAAGATGGAACATGACACAAAGTTAATGAGCATGAAAAGCAACAATTATGCTTTCTCCCACGCAGTTGTTTTTCACGAACTGATACCAGGCCACAACCTCCAATTCTTTATGTCGCGCCGGTACAAACCTTACAGAAGGCAAATGTTTAGTACTCCTTTTTCTGTGGAAGGTTGGGCGCTTTATTGGGAAATGCTCCTATGGGATAAAAATTTCCATGATACACCAGAGAAAAAAATCGGCGCTTTATTCTGGCGCATGCACCGGTGTGCCCGCATTATTTTTTCGCTCAATTATCACTTAGGAAAATGGACCCCGCAGCAATGCATAGATTTTTTGGTGGAGCGGGTAGGTCACGAACCGTTTAGTGCTACCTCCGAAGTGCGTCGTTCGTTTGAAGGAGGCTATGGGCCTTTATACCAACTGGCTTATATGATGGGTGGCCTTCAATTAAGAGCTTTATACAAGGAAGTGGTAGAAACAAAAAAAATGACGGATAAAGAATTTCATGATGCATTTTTAAAAGAAAATACCATCCCTATAGAAATGTTTCGGGCCATCCTAACTAATAAAAAACTTACGGAAGATTTTAAAACATCCTGGCGGTTTGCAAACGATTTAAAATAGAAATGAATCATTTTATAATGATGATAAAGCAAGAAGGTTTATAAATAAAAAAGAGTAACAAATTGGTCAAAAAGAAATTTGTTGCTCACTTTAAAACAACAATTATGAGTCGGTATTTATTGTATTTTTTTCTGTTGCTTTCAACCATTGAGGCTGCAGCACAAACTAAATCAGGACCCAAAGATTCAGCTGCAATCTTTCCAAAAGAAATATCACCACCAGTTAAAACAAAGGGTTCTGTATTGATCAATGGGGCAAGAATCAACTATACGGCAACAACCGGTTACCTGCAATTAAAAACAGAAGAAGGAAAGGCAAAAGCAAACTTCTTTTTTGTGGCTTATACAAAAGATGATGTAAGTGATATCAGTAAACGACCAGTAACCTACACATTTAATGGCGGTCCCGGTTCCTCATCGGTGTGGTTGCATATGGGAGTAATGGGGCCAAAAAGAATTGTAATGACAGATGATGGAGGCTCCCTACCACCACCCTATTCCTACGTAGATAATGAATATTCATGGCTCGATCAGACAGACCTTGTATTTATAGATCCGGTAGGTACAGGGTACAGCCGGGCGGCAGCAGGAGAAGACAAAGCGCAGTTTCAAGGCTATACGGAAGACATAGAATCTGTAGGTGAATTTATAAGGCTATACACCACCCAATATAAACGATGGGGTTCTCCAAAGTTTTTGGCAGGCGAAAGCTATGGCACCACCCGAGCTGCCGGATTATCCAATTATTTACAAACAAAATATAATCTATACCTCAATGGCGTGGTATTGATTTCTTCCGTACTAAATTTTGGAACAATATTATTTGGTATTGGCAACGATCTTCCTTATTCAATGTACCTCCCCTCTTATGCTGCCACCGCATGGTATTACAAAAAATTAGCCCCCGATCTATTGCAAAAACCGCTTCCCGATTTATTAAAAGAAGTAGAATCATTTTCGTTAAATGAGTATACCACTGCCTTGATGAAAGGCAGCAAATTATCTGAGACCGATTATAGTGATATGGTTAAAAAAATAAGCCGCTATACGGGACTGTCCGAATCGATAATACGGCAAAACAATCTGCGCATCAACCTACCAGTTTACAATAAAGAACTGCTCCGTAAAGAAGGCAAAACAGTTGGCCGTTTAGATGCAAGGTTCACGGGTCTGGATTATGACAACACAGGTGCCGCCACAGACTACGACCCTAGTTATAATTCCGCCATAGCCGGCCCGTTCACAGCGGGCATCTTAAATTATTTTACTAAAGAATTAAATTATACCAATGACCTTCAGTACTATATTTTAGGTGGCGGAGTAGGCAAATGGAACTACAGTAATGTGCAAAATAAATATTTAAATGTGGCGGAAGACCTGCGACAAGCCATGACCAAAAATCCATTTTTAAAGGTTTGGGTTTTGGGTGGATATTATGATTTTGCAACTCCATATTTTGCTGCAGAATATGTGGTAAAGCACATGAACCTGAGGCCGGAACAGCAAAAGAATATCAAGTTTACACACTACCCCACGGGGCACATGGTTTACATTCATAAGCCTTCTTTAATTCAAATGAAAAAGGAAGCAGATCTTTTTTACCAGGATGCTTTAAAGCCTTAACGAACCAACCTAAAATCTTATTTATGCATCACATAAAACAACTCTTGTCCCTATTGTTTGTCGTGTCATCTTCTTTGTGCGTGGCACAAAAAATAACAACAGGAGCAATGCCCAAAATAGTAGATACTTCTTCGCCCGTTTTTTCTACTTCGGCTCTTATTCCAAAACCAATAGTGACCCGCCATCAGCTCACTATTAATGGTAAAATAATTAACTACACTGCCACGGCAGGATACCTGCAACTTAAGGGAGAAGATGGAAAGCCAAAAGCAAATATTTTCTTTACTGCCTACACAAAAGATGGAGTAACTGATCTTTCTAAGAGGCCCGTCACCTATACGTTTAATGGAGGTCCTGGTTCTTCTTCTGTGTGGTTGCATATGGGTGTGATAGGGCCTAAAAGAGTAGTGATGACAGATAAAGGGGATGCACTACCGCCGCCCTATTCTTATATTACTAACGAGTATTCCTGGCTCGACAAAACAGACCTTGTTTTTATAGATCCGGTGACCACTGGATTCAGCCGGGCAGTGACGGGTGAAAGCGATAAACAATTTCATGGCTATGAAGAAGACATTCAAAGTGTAGGAGATGCCATTCGTTTATATGCTACCAAATACGATCGTTGGGGGTCACCAAAATTCTTAGCAGGTGAAAGTTATGGCACCACCAGGGCAGCTGGTTTATCTCTATACCTGCAAGAGAGATATAAATTTTATTTAAATGGAATTGTACTTATTTCTTCCATTTTAAATATGCAAACAGCAAGGTTTGATATTGGCAATGACCTTCCTTATGCTTTGTTTCTTCCTACCTACACGGCAACTGCTTTTTACCATCAAAAGTTAAGTCCTGATTTGCAGAAAGACCTGAAGAAAACACTGGAAGAAGTACAGGCTTTTGCCGAGACAGAATACTATACTGCACTAGCCAAAGGAAGCGATCTATCCACTTCAGAATTCAATGCCATCCGCGATAAATTGAGCCGCTATACCGGGCTATCCAAAGAATATATAGAACAAACAAATCTTAGAATAAATATTCAAAAATTTGATAAGCAACTAAGAAGGGAAGATGGGTTGACGGTGGGAAGATTGGACAGTCGTTTTACCGGCCGTGATTATGATGATGCAGGAGTAAATCCTGAATTTGACCCAAGCAATGACGGTACCATTTCAGGCCCTTATGCTGCTGCCTTTCATCATTATGCCAAAAGTGAATTGGGGATTAAAAATGAATTGCCTTACGAAATATTGGGTGGCCGCGTACAACCGTGGAATTACAATAATGTGCAAAACAAATACCTCAATGTAGCAGAAGAATTAAGAAAGGCAATGGCCATAAATCCCTTTTTAAAAGTGTGGGTGCTTTGCGGCTATTACGATTTGGCGACTCCTTATTTTGCAGCGGAGTATACCTTTAATCACATGGGATTGCGGCCGGAACAAAAAAAGAATATAACCTTCACGTACTATGAAGCAGGGCATATGATGTATATACACAAACCATCCTTACAGCAAATGAAAAAAGATGCAGATAAAATGTATGCGGACAGTGGTTATTAAGCATTCTACTTACAAGCACATTTAAATAAATATTTAAAGGAGCAATGAATCATGAATTTGGAATTCATTACCAATTAACCAATTGTTGCAAGTATATTCAATAAGAAAAATAAGGTGGCTGCAATAATAAAAACAGCGGGTCTTTTAATTTTAAATTAGTAGTTATGAAATCAGGTATAGGCTTCATTTTGTGTTTTCTTTTTTGGAATGCGTTAGCGGCACAAACCATTATACAACGCGATCCGGAAATTGAAAACATGGTTAAGGAAATATCTTCTGATAGCTTAAAAGCGTACATCAATAAGATGGTAAGTTTTGGCACGCGAAGTACCCTTAGCACCACTACTGATAAAAAAAAGGGGATTGGTGCGGCAAGGGATTGGGTGGCAAGCCGCTTTGCTGAATATGGTAAAGGAAGCAACGGCCGCCTCACTGCCTATGTAGATACTACCACCTTGCCTGCTGATGGCCGGCGGGTAGATGTGGCTACCAGCCTCGGCAATGCAATGGCCATCTTAAAAGGTACCGATCCTACTGACAATCGCATTTATATAATCAGCGGGCACCTCGACAGCCGCGTAACCGATGTATTGAATCGCACGGCAGATGCACCTGGAGCTAATGATGACGGCAGTGGAGTGGCAGCGGTAATGGAATGTGCCCGAGTAATGAGTAAACATTCCTTTCCGGCTACCATCATTTTTGTAGCCGTTAGTGGAGAAGAGCAAGGCTTGTTGGGATCTACCTTTTTGGCTACAACTGCCAAAACCAAAAACTGGAACTTGGATGCTTTGTTGAATAATGATATCATGGGGAGCAACAACAGCAATGAAACAAACATTATAGACAATACGCGGGTCCGGGTTTTTAGCGAAGGTTTATCT
>JBDSBL010000187.1:0-6518 GCA_039921625.1 Chitinophagaceae bacterium | reverse complement strand
ACTTGGGTATCATTTATTTTCCATCACCCAACACCCGGCTTTCACTTAGTGGTGCTACAGGGTTCCGGGCTCCTAACATTGATGATTTGGCTCGCATTTTTGAATCAAACACCGCTTCAAGGCAACTGATCATTCCCAATCCTAATATAAAGCCTGAGTATACCTATAACGTGGATTTTGCAGTAAACCAAAGTATTGCACAAATAGTAAAACTGGAAGCAACGGGATATTATACCCAATTCAGAAATGCCATAGCCCTTGCCGCCGACCAATTAAATGGAAAGGATTCCGTAAACTATAATGGTTTGGTAAGCAAAGTGTTTTCCAATCAAAATGTAAATCGAGCAGACCTGTATGGTTTTAATGCAGCCGTTACTCTTGACCTTACCAGGCAATTACGTTTTTTAAGTACCATCAATTACACACAGGGCAGGTATAAAAAAGAAGATAAAAATGAAGTACCTCTTGATCACATTCCACCTGTATTTGGCAAAACAAGCATTACCTATACGCACAGCAAATTGAAAGTGGATATTTATGCCTTGTATAATGGGTGGAAGCGTATTTCTGACTATAATATTAATGGAGAAGATAATGTACAATATGCTACGAAAGATGGTACTCCACCATGGACAAACTTCAATATTAAAACATCCCTAAACCTCGTAAAAAATCTATCCTTGCAGTTAGGAATTGAAAATATTGCAGATAGAAATTACCGGTATTTTGCATCCGGCTTTTCAGCACCCGGCCGCAATTTCATAATGGCGATTAGAGGTACGTTTTAGCTAATAATAATTAGAATAAAAAGCAGGGTTAAAAGACTGCTTTTTATTTAATATTTTCTATTGGGTGCAGCATTTGGTGCATTAAATTGTCTAAATTACAGGCACCACAGGAATATATGACCGAGGAAGCCATTTTAGAAGGTTGCATTGCTAATAAGCCTACAGCACAAAAAGAATTGTACCAAAAGTACAGTGGAAAAATGCTGGCGGTATGTTACCGTTATGGACACAATCGTGAGGATGCAGAAGATATGCTGCAGGAAGGGTTTATAAAAGTGTTTTCGCAAATACACACTTTTGAAAGCCGAGGAGCATTAGAAGGATGGATCAGAAGAATAATGGTACATACTTGTATCAATATTTTAAAGAAGAACAAGAAGTTCAATGAAAGTGTAGATCTTATTCATGCTACCAGTTTACAGGTTCGGGAAGAAACGATACCATCCATTATCCAGGCAAAGCAAGTAGTGGAATGTATCCGGTTATTGCCCTTAGGTTACCGTACTGTTTTAAACTTGTATGCTATTGAAGGATTTTCGCACCGGGAGATTGGGAATATGCTGGATATAGAAGAAAGCACTAGCCGAAGCCAATACACCCGATCGAAAGCCATGCTTGAGGAAATTTTAATTAAGAAAAAAATATTACAACCCCGGGTACAGCCTTATATAGCTGCCTCCGGAAGACCATAACCAGCCGACAATTGCTTTCTGCCATGCAAAAGAATTTTACGAACGAAAATTTTGAGGATTTCATAAAACAAAATGCCGACGGGCTAAGATTAACGCCTTCTGTGAAAGCATGGAAAGGCATTGAGAAGAAATTAAAAAGGGGAAACAGGTGGACTACTATTATAGCCAGCGCTTTCCTGCTTACCGCCTCTTTATTTGGATATCTTACTACTGAGCATACAAAGGGAATGTTTAAAATAAAAGCCGTTACCCCGACGGACAATACTGAAAATAATCATACTGAAACTACTTTAGCCAAGGTGATTTCAATTTCAAAAAACAAAACTGCAAGCAATAAACAACCTATTAACCAATCTGTAAATAAAGAAGCAGGAACACTATTGAGTTTTATTGGCTCCCAAAATAGTGACAATGATGTGATTGATGATTTTGTGGGGGCACCCACTTCAACAGGATCTTTAAATAATCCCATCCTGAATACCGTTTCATTGCCACAAGATAAATTGCCGGAAGCAACGATTAATTTGTTGCTGAAGCCGTCCAATTCTATTCATATTGAAAATGTAGATAAGGCAGTGAAGGCAATTGTAAAAAAGAAAAAAACGGAGATCGAATTATTTTTTACACCTACCGTCAGCTATAGAAAATTATCAGAAAACAAATCTTATTTGCGGTCGATGCCTACTAACGGATTTAGCTTTGCCTCCTACTACGATGTAAAAAATGTGGTTACTCACCGACCGAACATTGGTCTTGAGTTTGGTTTTTCTGCCAAGT
Organism: Chitinophagaceae bacterium; assembly: GCA_039921625.1. Lineage (GTDB taxonomy): Bacteria > Bacteroidota > Bacteroidia > Chitinophagales > Chitinophagaceae > Flavisolibacter. Next base: position 4,261 of record JBDSBL010000187.1, on the reverse strand, counting down.
ACAGAATTGCCAGGGCGCTGCAGCTTCGCGGAGGGGTACAATTCAATGTAAATGGTTATGAAATAAAAGCTTTTGATAATGTGCCTGAATTGGTTACCATTTCATTAAACAATCGCAGTAATGTGCAATCTGTAAATACCATATCCAATTACCGCAATTTTAATGGAGGGCAATCTGACTGGATTAAAAACAGCTACTTCCAAATTTCAGCTCCTATAGGGCTCGAATTGAAATTAAAAGGTTCGGATAAGGTAAAATTTGGGGTGGCTTCTACCGTGCAACCAACTTATATGTTGAGCGAGAACGCATATCTTATTTCTACCGATTACAAAAATTATTCAAAGGTTCCTACACTCATGCGCCGCTGGAATGTAAATACAAGCGTGGAAACATTTGTAGGATACTCAACTGGGAAATTAAAATGGCAGGTGGGACCTCAAATACGGTATCAGTTGCTATCAAGCTCGGTAGCTAAATACCCGGTAAAAGAAAACCTGATAGATGTAGGATTAAAAGTAGGTGTTTCGTTAAATAATAAGTAACCAGACCAATTGCTTATAAGCCCCACCTTAGTTTTGTGGGGCATTTTTATTTTCAGCACGTAATTTTATAGAATGAATAAAGGGGCAGGGCTATTATTTTTTGTGACCATATTTTTTGGTTGCAAACAAAAGGAAGAACCAAGTAAGGACACAGATTATTTTCCCGCTACAGCCTACATTCATAGCCAGATAGCCCATGTAGATACGTCGGTTTTTTCCATAATAAAGATTGTGCAACTGGATTCAACTTTTGACACTACTTATATAAAGCGGGAAGATTTTAAAAAAGAGGCGGCGGATTTTTTAACCCTCCCTGACATCAGTTCCAAAAAACTTAGAACGAAGTATGAAGAATCAAAGCAATTTGATGAAGCCTTACAAAAAATAACTTTTGCATATACGTCAAAAGAGGAAGATCAACTGATACAACAAGAAGTAGTAGTAGTAAAACCAGACCCGAACATTGACAAGGTAGAAATGATATTTATAGATTGGCTGCAGGCTGATGGTGACAGCACCGTGCAAAAAAAACTTACCTGGCAAGCCAACAAATATTTCCGTAAAATAACCATGACGCAAAAGAAAGGACAGCCAGAAAAAGTAGAAAGAATAGAAGTACACTGGACTGATCCTTCGGCAGAGTAATTGCAAAAGATCAGCAAATGACGCAGGAAGAATTTCAACAAATCTCAACTACGCTGCCGGCATTACCCGGCATTTATAAATATTATGATGCATTGGAGCATTTGGTTTATGTAGGCAAGGCAAAAAATATACGCAAGCGGGTAAGTTCCTATTTCAACAAAACCCTTTCCACTTATAAAACGCATGAATTAGTGCGCCGGATTCGTCGCATTGAATTTACTATCGTCAACTCAGAACAAGATGCTTTTTTGTTGGAAAATTCTCTTATAAAGCAATACCAGCCCCTATTCAACATCAACCTGAAAGACGACAAAACGTACCCTTACATTGTTATAAAAAATGAACCTTTCCCAAGAATATACCTTACCAGGCAGAAGATAGATGACGGCTCACAATACTTTGGACCGTATACGTCAATAACCAAAGTACGTGACCTGCTAAACTTCATCAAACAAACTATTCCTCTCAGAACTTGTCCTTTAAATCTTACCAAAAAAAATATAGAAAAGGGGAAATTTAAAGTTTGTCTTGAATATCATTTAGGCAATTGCAAAGGCCCTTGCGAGAACCTTCAAAATGAAGAAGATTACAATGGCAATATTGCGCAAATTAAAAACTTGTTGAGAGGCAATCTTGGTCCGGTAATCCAACATTTTAAAAGCGAAATGAAAAGCTACATTGAAGGCCTGCAATTTGAAAACGCAGAAGGGATGCATAAAAAAATAAAGTATCTCGAAAATTATCAGAGCCGGTCTGTAGTGGTAAGTACTACCTTAAGAAACATTGATGTTTTTAGTATTGTGAAGGAAGGTGATGTGGCCTATATTAATTTTTTAATGGTGCAAAACGGGGCGATTATTCAAACAAAAACATTGAAAGTAGTAGCACAGTTAGATGAAACAACGGAGGAAATTTTGGCCTTTTCTATAGGACAACTAAGAACAACCTTTGGAAGTGAAGCCAAAGAAATTGTGGTGCCCTTTGAAATAGAATATGACGAACCGGAAGTAGCCTTGACCATACCCAAAGGCGGCGACAAAAAACAGTTATTAGATCTTTCGGAAAAAAATGTAGCCTACTTCTTAAATGAAGTACGGGCCAAAGAGCGACTTAAATTGGACACCAATAAAGGTGGTAAGAAAGAAATATTAGAACAAATACAAAGAGATTTGCAATTACCTGTGTTCCCGGCCACTATTGAGTGTTTTGATAATTCTAACTTTCAGGGCAGTTATCCGGTATCAGCCATGGTGAGTTTTAAAATGGGTGAGCCGAGCAAAAAAGATTACCGCTATTTTAATATTAAGACGGTGCAAGGCATCAATGATTTTGCCTCAATGAAAGAAGCAGTGTACCGGCGCTACAATCGATTAAATAAAGAAGGAGAAGCTTTTCCTCAGCTAGTAATCATTGATGGCGGTAAAGGCCAATTGAGGTCTGCATATGAGGCTATTGAAGAATTAGGCCTACAAGGACAAATGACCTTAGTGGGATTGGCAAAAAATGAGGAAGAATTATTTTTTGTAGGTGACAAGCAATCTTTGAAACTACCCTACGATAGCGAGAGCCACAAGATGATACGTAGAATAAGAGATGAAGTGCATCGGTACGGTATCACATTTCATAGAAATAAAAGAAGCAAAGGAACTTTTAAAAACAGCCTGCAAGACATAAAAGGTATCGGAAATGCTACGGCCAATTTGTTATTAAAAACATTTCGATCTGTAAATAATATTAAACTGCAGCGGGAAGAAGAAATTGCAAAGATCGTGGGAGCTTCTAAAGCAAAAGTGGTAAAAAGCTATTTCGATTCAGAAGAAAACAACGAACAAGAGGTCTGAAAAAATAAAGGGGCCAGGATAAAAATCCAGCCCCGTTTTTAAAATCCAATATCCTATGAAAAACCGAGGTAAAAATACAATTCTTTTTTACATTTCCTATAGATAGATGAAAAGATTTTTAAATTCTTTTTTGGCATTTATCCATAAAAAAATCCCGCCTGATTGCGGGATTTTTTTATGATGTTTATCTTATTAATACGACCAAAGATCTTGCTCGTAATTAAATATTCTCTCTTTAATATTATCTCCTTCCAACAATTGCAGAATAGGATCTTTAATCATTTGACGGATGGTTTTATTAGATGGATTGTCCAAAGTTGATTTTGTAATGTAGCTGGAAAACATCCGGCTTTCAAACAATTCTTCCCAGGTCATACGGCCTGTTCCCATGTTTTTTGGATTATACACTTCGTACCTCGCAAGAGTTGGACGCAAATCCGGGTAATAAACCCAAAACATTGTTGAAGTACCTCTCTCCGTTACACCATCTGGTTGATAAATAGTTTTTAGAGGTGCAATGCCAATGATGCGTACGAACATGCGGCTGGCTTCACGGTCAAAAACCCACTCTTCTTTAATTCTTAATTTCATTACTGATTTAGAATCAAAAGCTTTCGATGTCACTACGTACTCTTTGATTTTGCTTGGATCATCTATATCATATACCGCATTGGTATCGGGCATGCCACCTGCAGTTAATTGCTTAGCAGCAGCCGAATCAAGGGGTGTAGTAAAACGGTCATCAGCAAAAGCTACGACATCACCTTTTTGAACAGCTTGTAATAAAATACTTATAAAACGTTGCTCTCCATTATCATCCTGTGCATCATAGCGAAAAGGCTGATTCATTTTTTCACGCAAATCCAATTCTCTCCAAACCTTCTCTGCAAAAAGGGCATCATCCCAACGAAGATGCTCATAAGGGAGCGGCGTACGATCGTTTATAAAACTTTTGTCGAATGCAGCATCTGGCCGCAACGATTTGCGGACCACAGAATCACCACCTGTTTCAGCACCTTCCTTTCTGATAGGGATATTTCCATAAGGATTGTACCCGGTAGGTTTAGCTGTGTTATTATTATTTTGTTGTTGATTGCCTGCTTCTTGTTGATTGCCGGTGGGCGGTGGAGCGCTACCCCTGCGGGTGCTACGGCGCTGAGCGGCTGCATCCATTGACATAGATGCAATAAGCACAAACAACACGGTAATTTTTATAACTGGATTTTTCATATT
>JBDSBL010000186.1:0-5698 GCA_039921625.1 Chitinophagaceae bacterium | reverse complement strand
GTGAGCAATAAAACAATCCCTGCTGTAATCCACTGTGGTTTCTTCATTTAAATATTTATCCCTTAAAAAGTTGCGCAAAGTTAACCTTCCGCACTCACTTTTTTCACTTCTGCTACAAACTCTTTAGCCGGCTTAAACGCAGGGATGTAATGCTCGGGGATATGAACAGCGATATTCTTTTTAATATTCCGGCCAATTTTTGCAGCTCTTTTTTTGGTGATAAAAGAACCAAATCCGCGGATGTAAATATTTTCGCCTTTAGAAAGGGAATTTTTGATTTCCTTGAACATGGTTTCAAGCGTTACCAAAACATCTACTTTTGGAATACCTGTTTTTTCAGATATATGATTGACAAGGTCAGCTTTTCTCATAGCAAAGGTTTAGTCGGTTGATAAAGCAATATACCATTAAAAATAAATATTGTCAAATGTATACAACCTGCTGAATGTAAAATTGTTATGAAGAATGGAAATTTGGAAATTTTAATAATGGAGCACCCACCGGATTTAAAAGAAAAAGAATTAAAGTTTACGAAAGGCTTAATAAAGTGGCACCAAACCAAAAATAATCGAACAATGCCTTGGAAGGGCGAGAAAGACCCCTACAAAATATGGCTCAGTGAAATAATTTTGCAACAGACCAGGGTAGAACAGGGGCTACGGTATTACCATCGTTTTATTGAAGCGTTTCCTACAATTCACCATTTAGCCAATGCTCACGAACAGCAGGTTTTTAAGTTGTGGGAAGGACTGGGATATTATGCAAGGTGTAAAAACTTAATTGCTACTGCAAAATATATATCTCAAAAACTGGAAGGCATTTTCCCCAATGAATACGAAAACCTTTTAGCTTTAAAAGGGGTAGGTCCTTACACGGCCGCAGCTATTGCATCCTTTGCCTTCCAATTGCCTTATGCGGTAGTAGATGGTAATGTTTTTCGGGTGCTTGCCCGCATATTTGATGTGGAACTTCCAATGGACACGGCAGAGGGAAAAAATTACTTTACCTTATTAGCCAACACACTTCTTTATAAAAAAAGTCCGAGCGAATATAATCAAGCTATAATGGATTTTGGCGCCACCATCTGCAAGCCACAACCGGAATGTGTCCAGTGCTTTTTTAAAAAACACTGTCTAGCTTACAGCCTGCATAAGCAACTGGCCTTGCCGGTAAAAGCAAAAAAAGTAGCGTTGAAAAAAAGGTGGTTTCATTATATCATATTGAATTATGGAGAAAAATATGCCATCAGTAAACGGACGGATAGAGATATCTGGCAAAACCTTTTTGAATTTTTATTAATAGAGGCAGATAATAATATGGCAGAAGCTAAATTGACATTACAGCTGGAAAAGAGCTATGGGATCTCAAAAGAGTTTATTACTTTATTTACACTACTTAATCAAACAACGCAACGACTTTCACATCAGCTCATTTATTTTTCTTTTTATGTAATTCAATTAAAAAAGAAGCCAACAATCGATTCTTTTATTTGGGTCAATAAAAAGGAGTTGGCAAAGTTTGCATTTCCACAAACACTTTCTCAATTAGTAGAAAAAGGGCTATCCTGACCCGTTTCTTTATTTGGTGGCCGAAAATTTGATATTTCTATTTAAATTTATAAGTATAATAGGGTAGGAGATTTTTTAACATTGAAAAATTGTTTGGCATGAGAGGAGTAAACAGAGTAATGCTCATTGGCAATCTTGGTAAAGACCCTGACGTTCAGTTTTTGGAGGGAAATATTGGCGTAGCTAAGTTTCCACTGGCTACCACTGAAACATTTAAAGACCGTTCAGGAAAATTGGTATCTCAAACCGAGTGGCATACGGTGGTGCTGTGGCGTGGTCTTGCAGAATTGGCCCAAAAGTATTTGCACAAAGGAAGCCTTGTATATATAGAAGGTCGCTTGCGCACCCGCAGTTGGGAAGACAGGGATGCCAACCGCAAATTTGCTACCGAGGTAGTAGGGGACAACCTGATAATGCTTGACAAACGTACAGATGGCGCCGGAGGCCATCATGGAGCTGCACCTCTGGAGGGAAGAGCAGAAGAAATGGAAACTCCGCCACCACCTCCTCCACCACCCCCATCAATGGATAATGAGGACTTATCTTTTTAGCAATTCAAAATGCAATAAATTTGCGCATTCATAAGGGCAGGTTCTGAACCTGCCCTATTTTTAACTAAAACCTTTTCCTTGGATCACTTGCCGGTCAATAGTTTACTACATTATTTTGCGTATACCCTTATTGCTGCTAATCCGGAAAGTGCCGTTTTTTTAGTTGTATTACTTATAGTACTCCTGCTTTTAAGCTTTATAACATCCGGAGCGGAGGTGGCCCTTTTTTCATTACAAACAAAAGACGTGAACATGTTGAAAACAAAGCAGCACGCCGCCGCAAGGCGCATCACTACCTTATTAGATGAGCGAAAAGCTGTTTACACTTCACTGTTGATAGCAGGTACTTTTTTCAATATCAGCATCATCATTTTAGCTAATTTTTTATTGACTCCGGTCTTACATTTAGGAATTGTCAATTTTATAGTGCCTATTAATTTAGATGTCCTTATTAAAATAATTTCCATTGCTTTTGTAATGGTGTTAATAGGCAAAATTTTGCCTAAAGTATGGGCTACCCAAAATACCTTACGTTTTGCCTACGGCACCTCCGCTGTGGTAGAAGGATTACATCTTCTGCTTCGTCGCATTAGTTTGCACATGGTAAGCATAGCAGACAACATTAGTAAAACAAGCGGCGCACATAAAATGGAAAGTGCCAGCATGCGTGAGCTGGATGAAGCCATTGATATTAATAACGAAGAATCCAGCACAGAAGAAAAAAATATTTTGAAAGGCATCGTCAAATTTGGAAACATTACGGTAAAGCAAATCATGCGGTTCCGGTTAGATGTAAATGGCCTGGAGTACAATACCTCTTTTGCTGATGTAATAAAGCGTGTGGAAGAATGGCACTATTCGCGGCTACCAGTGTATAGAACAAGCCTTGATGAAATTGCCGGTGTCATTAACACGAAAGACCTTTTGCCTTTTTTAAAAGAACCAACCTTTGACTGGCATACCGTGGTAAGGCCACCGCTTTTTGTACCTGAATCAAAACTAATCAAGGACTTGTTGAAAGAGTTTCAAGCCAAGCGCATTCACTTTGCTATTGTAGTAGATGAATTTGGCGGCACGAGCGGCATTGTAACGATGGAAGATATTTTGGAAGAAATAATTGGAGACATAAGGGATGAATTTGATGAGGAAGAAACGAGTGTAAATAAAATTGACGATCACACCTATATAGCCGATGCCAAAATAATGGTGCACGAACTTTGCCGAGTTATGAAATTGCCTTCTGATACTTTTGATGAAGTAAAAGGCGAAAGTGATTCACTTGGTGGGCTGGTATTGGAAATTGCCGGAGAGTTTCCGGAGGTAAATGAAACAGTAAGTTCCGGAGATTTTGCATTTACTGTATTAGAAATTAACCGAAACAGAATTGCATCTGTAAAAGTGATTATTAAGCAACATGATGAAAAGTAAAGGTTGGTTGGCAATGTTCCTTTTGGTGTTAGCAGGTTGCAACAGCGATTTTACCATCAAGCCAAGAGGATATTACAAAATAGAATTGCCTCAAAAAAGTTATCAAAAATTTGATGCTCCGGGTTATCCTTATTCATTTGAATATCCGGTATACAGCACGGTGGTAAAAGACACTTCTTTTTTTGAGCAAAAACCCGAAAATCCATATTGGATCAACATTGATTTTCCAACATTTAATGCCCGCATGTATATCAGTTACAAAGATGTTCGTAAAAATAATTTTGATTCGCTGGTGAATGATGCCTTCACCATGTCGTACAAGCAGCATACTTATAAGGCCTCCGCTATAGAACCCGAACCTTTTATTAGTCCGAACAACATCAGCGGAGTTTTCTTTTCTTTAAAAGGAAATACAGCAACCTCCAGCCAGTTTTTTGTCACTGATTCCACCGTGCATTTTTTGCGTGGAGCGCTCTATTTTAGTGCTACTCCCAACCAGGATTCCTTAAGACCGGTCAATGATTTTTTGCGTAAGGATATGGAGCACCTGATCAATACACTGAAGTGGAAGTAGCAACAATTCTATTCCTCTCAATAAGAAGTAGCAACAGCAAAAGAAACGGTTAATTTTACTAAAATATTTTTCCTTGATAGCTATTGATAATGTATTGGTAAGTGATGATGTAGTGGAGGCAAAATTTGTTTGTGACCTGCATAAATGCAAAGGAGGCTGCTGCGAAGATGGTGATGCAGGAGCCCCTCTGGAAGGGGATGAAATGAAGGTATTGGAAGAACATTACGACGTAATAAGACCCTATCTATCACCAGAAGGAATAGCTGCTATAAAGAAGCAGGGAAAATTTTTGTATGATAAAGAATTTGGATGGGTAACACCTACGGTTGGAGGCTCCATCTGTGCCTATGGTTTTAAGGATAAGCAGGGAATTATAAAGTGCGGTATCGAAGCTGCTTATTATGATGGGAAGCTGGATTGGAAGAAACCAATTAGCTGCCACCTTTTTCCAATACGCTTGGTACAATCTAAGCAATACACCATGGTAAATTATGAGCCGCGGGATGTATTGTGTAGCCCCGGATGTGCCTTAGGAAAGAAAGTAAAAATGCCGGTGTATCAGTTTTTAAAAGAGTCCCTTATACGAAAGTTTGGAAAAGAGTTTTATGATACACTTCACCAGATTGCTTTGGAATATTTTGAAAGGAACGCAACAAAAAAAGGAAGCTAAAAAATGGGAGATAACAGCAAAACCTTTGACGAGAAAAGCACCGTAAAAGCGGCTGACCTGGAGCATCGCCGAAAAATAAATTTCAATATTGGCCGCTACAATGCAGTGGTGCCTCAAGGCAAAAAACAATATACGGATGTGCACCTTGCGAGAGAGCAGGCAAAGAACATAAAGTGGCATGCCATTGAAACTCTGGATCAACAATTGGAAACTTTTGAAGCTGCAGCAACTAAACGAGGTACGAAAGTTCTTTGGGCAGAAACAGCAGATGAAGCCCTTGCTCAAATTTTAAAAATATGCAAAGCCAAATCTTGCAAAACAATTGTAAAAAGCAAGAGTATGGTGACGGAAGAAATCCACCTCAACCAGTTTTTAGGGGAACATAATATTGAAAGCGTAGAAACAGATTTGGGTGAATACATTCAACAATTGGATGGCGAAGCTCCTTACCATATAGTGACGCCGGCTATGCATAAAAGCAAAGAAGATGTGGCCCGTTTATTTGCAGAAAAATTAGGTACTGATCCGGCCCTGACACCTACTGAACTTACTTTGGTGGCCAGAGAAAAACTTAGGGAAAAATATACAGAAGCGGAGATCGGCATTACCGGTGCCAATTTTATAATAGCAGATGTAGGAGGAGTAGCGGTAACTGAAAATGAAGGAAATGGCCGTCTGAGCTGTGCCTGGCCTAAAACACATATTGTAATAGTTGGTATAGAAAAAGTCATTCCTTCCCTAAAAGATTTAGCCTTATTTTGGCCCTTGCTGGCCACCTTTGGTACCGGCCAAAAAGTAACCGTTTATAATTCTGTAATTACCGGCCCAAAACAAAAAGATGAAATAGATGGTCCGGAAGAAATGTATGTCATTCTATTAGACAATGGCCGCACCAATATTTTAGCCA
>JBDSBL010000185.1:0-6617 GCA_039921625.1 Chitinophagaceae bacterium | reverse complement strand
GATTCATTTGTTTTTCAAGGTTTTTTAGATACGAATACTAAAAAGATCAATACCTATATAGAGCAAAAAAGAGTTTATGGTGTAAAGGATCTTGATCAGTTAAAATCAAAAAACCACGTTGAGAAATTAATCATTGTTAATGAGGAATTGGGTAGCAAAGGAAAAAAAGAAATAATAGAACATTGTTTGAAACTTGGTATTAAAGTATTGACAGTACCTCCGTCGGATCAGTGGGTGTACGGTCGCCTTAGCTTAAAGCAAATTAAAAATCTGAATATTGAAGACTTGTTGCAGCGAGAGCCTATTGTCATTAACAATAACCTGATTGAAAGTGAAATAAGAGGCAAAAGAATTTTGATAACTGGTGCCGCTGGTTCAATCGGTTCAGAAATTGTGCGGCAGGTGATGGGGTATAATCCAGGGATGATCATCCTGTGCGATCAGGCAGAATCTGCATTGCACGAAATGCAATTAGAGGTTGAGGAAAAATATCCAAATACAGAAATTAAAATTTTTATAGGAAGCATTCAAAACTTTAAAAGGATGAACATTCTTTTTAAAGAATACCATCCTGAAATTATATTTCACGCGGCTGCTTACAAGCACGTGCCCATGATGGAAAAATATCCTGCTGAAGCAGTGTTGACTAACGTAATGGGTACAAAAAACATAGCTGATCTTGCTGTATTATTTGATGCCGAAAAGTTTGTCATGATTTCTACAGATAAGGCCGTTAACCCAACCAATGTAATGGGGACATCAAAACGGATCGCTGAAATGTATATTCAATCGTTAAGCAACTCTGAAGAAAACATATTTGATCAAATCAATTTTGATTACGACAACCTGCAACCGTTTTCTAAAGTATCACGTACTAAATTTGTAACCACACGTTTTGGCAATGTGCTAGATTCAAGCGGTTCTGTTATTCCCCGTTTTCGCTCTCAAATAGAAAAAGGCGGACCAATAACAGTAACACATCCGGATATTACCCGCTATTTTATGACCATTCCTGAAGCAGTACAACTGGTGCTGGAAGCAGGTATCATGGGTAAGGGCGGAGAAATATTTGTATTTGATATGGGTAAGCCGGTAAAAATTGCCAACCTTGCTTTGCAAATGATTCACCTTGCAGGTTTGGAGCCAGAAACTGATATCAAAATTGTGTTTACAGGGTTGCGTCCAGGTGAAAAGCTGTACGAAGAATTATTAAATGAACATGAAAAAACTATTGCAACTCACCACGAAAAAATAAAGATTGCGAAAGTAATTACTTGTCCGTACGAACAAGTGTTGCACGATATTGAGGAACTTCTTTTAATCAGTAATTATGATGACAACTTCCGACTGGTTAAAAAGATGAAGGATATGGTACCTGAATTTATTAGCAACAATTCACAATTTGAATGTCTTGATGAAGTAAAAGATGAATCTCCTGCATTTGCAAAAATGGGAAAGTTAGATTCCGCAAATGTTATTATATATAATTAAACTTTTTCCTGAAATTCCCAGACTCTAGTATTAATTAGTTAATGATTGCTTGTTCCTACTCAAGGCAAATAGATATTTCTGTTTGCCTTTTTTTATTAATAACCAATATTTACCAATCATAGAAATAAATAGGGGCATTACTGTTTCTTATAGGGTTTAATTTGCTACATCCTTATTCTAACATTACTCTCCGCCCACTACCTTTGCTAAGTAAAAACTGTTTGATTGAAACATCTAAAAGCACTCAATAAATATTTTTGGAAGTACCGTGTTAGGCTTACGATCGGCATTTTATTTATCCTAATTTCTAATTATTTTGGTGTGCTTGCTCCGCAGGTTACCGGGTTTGTTATTGACTTTGTGCAAAGAGCTTTAAAATTGCCAGGCTACCGGCCAAAAACCGGCACAGCCAATTACGATATATTGGTTCAATATTTCATTAGAAGGATAGAGAGCATGGACCTAAGCATCAGCAATGTAGTAGCCCTTTGTGGTATTACTATTTTGTTCTTGGCACTTCTTCGTGGATTCTTTCTTTTTTTGATGCGGCAAACCATAATTGTAATGAGCCGCCACATTGAGTATGATCAAAAAAATGAGGTTTTTCAACATTATCAAAAGTTGGACACTGCCTTTTACAAAACGCATAGTACCGGCGACTTAATGAGCCGTATGGCAGAGGATGTAAGCCGCGTAAGAATGTTTACCGGCCCTGCTATCATGTATCTATTTAACCTTATTGCCTTAATTTCTTTAAGTGTTTTTTTTATGTACCGGCGTAGCCCGGAGCTTACATTATATGTGCTTTCCCCATTGCCTTTGCTTGCTATTACCATTTATTTAGTCAATACTATAATTCACAAAAAAAGTGAACAAGTGCAGGCTAACTTAGCAGCTATCACTACCGATGCACAGCAATCTTACGCAGGAATCAGGGTTATTAAATCATTTGTGCAGGAAAGAAATATGCTCAACCACTTTGAAGAAAACAGCGAAAACTATAGAAGAAATGCAGTTGCGCTTGCAAAAGTTGAAGCATTGTATTTCCCTTCTATGGCGCTGTTTATTGGATTAAGTACGCTGTTGACAGTAATGATTGGTGGAATTAGTTTTATTAATGGTACCGGTGGTATCACACTGCCGGTTATTGTGGAATTTGTTATCTACATCAATTTGCTAACCTTCCCGGTCAGTGCCATTGGTTGGACAGCAAGCATGATTCAAAGGGCTTCTTCATCCCAAAAAAGATTAAATGAATTTTTAGAAACGGAATCAAAAATCAATAAAACGGAGGACGTTGTAAAACCTAATCTAACAGGAACTATCACTTTTAAAGAAGTTGATTTTTACTATCCGGACACAAATATTCATGCGCTTAAAAATTTTAACCTTCACATAAATGCCGGCGATAAAATAGCCATTGTGGGCAGAACAGGTAGTGGCAAAACAACTATTGGACAACTGTTATTACATATGTATAATGCAAGTAGCGGTGCCATTTATTTAGATGATTTGCCTATTGAAATAATTGACCAGCACAGCCTGCACCGCCAAATAAGTTACGTGCCTCAGGATGGTTTTTTATTTAGCGATACCGTGCAAAATAACATTGCATTTGGAGCTCCAAAAGCCACGGAACCTGAAGTGCAAAATGCAGCGAAGATGGCTTCTATCCATAAAGAAATTTCCTCTTTTTCCAAAGGGTACCAAACCATGATTGGAGAAAGAGGAGTGAATATGAGTGGGGGGCAAAAGCAACGCATTTCAATAGCACGAGCCTTTATGAAAGATGCGCCAATATTATTGTTGGATGATTGCTTGAGTGCAGTGGATGCCCGAACAGAAAAAGAAATATTAAATCAGCTGAACTTTTTTTTAAAAAATAAAACCGCTATAATCATTACCCACCGTATATTCAGCCTTATTCAATTTGATAAAATAATAGTGATGCAGGAAGGAAAAATGATTGAGCAGGGCACGCATTCAGAACTAATAAAATTGGATGGAGCCTATGCAGAAATGTATGCAAAGCAGCTACTGGAGGACGATACATTTAATGATGCAACAAATTTGGCTGTTGAGAAACTATAATTATATTTGTCGTAAGTACTTATCAAAAATTAACTAACTGTAAAACTTTCAAAACCGTGGCGTACGAAAATAATGACAAAAAAATGGAAAGCATTTATAGCAAAAGAATCAGAGCAGGCAAGCGCCGCACTTATTTTTTTGACATAAGAGCTACACGTGGCAATGATTATTTTTTGACCATCACAGAGAGCCGTAAGCGATTTAATGACAATGGGTATGACCGTCATAAAATTTTCTTATACAAAGAAGACTTCAACAAATTCATAAAAGCATTAGGCGAAACAATAGATCATGTAAAAACAGAATTGATGCCTGATTTTGATTTTGATGCCTTTAACCACGAAGAATCAGAAGGTGAATACGAAGGGGATACAGAACAAATGCAAAGCCCTGTAATTGCCGAACCTTTAGAAGAAATTACCTCTGTCTCACCTTCAACGACTAATACCACTACTTCAACGGAAGAAGTAGATAAATGGTAACTAATATTAATAATTTTATTAACCTTCAGATATTCTGAAGGTTTTTTGTTTTTATATACTCATTTTAATAATTCCTATAATTCAATGAAAAAAATTGTACAGTTTACTACTGCCTTTGTAATCCTTGTTATTTCATTATCCGCTTGCCAAAGAAAAGTTCAAAGTGATATTGAATACAAAACAATAACAGCTACCCAAGATTTAGACGGGGATGAAGAAAAGTATGACGGCTATGATGAAGCAGCGCAGCGGGATAAGTTTGAATTTGATCAAATTAAAGATCCTGCTTTAGGGTATGTGCCAGTAGAAAGATTGTTGAAAGCAATTGATTATACAGAAAATTTAAAAGAGCAAAGAGCAGGAAGCCGGGTTCAGGGAGCTTTATCCTGGATGGAGCGTGGACCAATCTATGATAACGTTGGTGCTTCCGGAAATTCAAGAGGAGGAGCTAACCGCTTTACATCCGGTAGAACTTCGGCAATTTTAATTGATACGCTTAATGACATAAGTGGAAATACTGTTTTTCTTGGAGGGGCAGCAGGGGGATTGTGGAAGTGCACTAATTTTTTAACGATTGCGACCGCACCTAATTGGGTTCCCATAGATGATCGGTTTGATAACCTGGCTATTTCGTCCATAGCCCAGGACCCTTCTAATCCGCTTACCATGTACTTCTCTACTGGAGAAGGTACTAGTAATGCGGATGCTGTATACGGAGGAGGTGTTTATAAAAGTACTAATGGTGGTATTTCATGGTCAAAACTAAATTCTACAACAGGTTTTGTAAGAGCATTTAAAATAGTTTGCGATGCGGGCGGAAATATTTTTATTGCTAATAGAAATGCTGGAAACGTCAGTTCCGCTGCCAGCGGATTATACCGGTCAAAAGATAAAGGAGCTACCTGGGAAAACATTACACCGTCTGTGCTTACGATCGGCAACTCAATATGCACAGACCTTGAGATCAGTAGCACAGGTAAACTACATACTAGCTTTGGATATAGTGGTGGTAAAGTGCAGCACCTGTTTACTACAACCCCTGCTACAGTTACCGTTGCTACCTGGACAGCGAGTGTAGGTATAAGAATAGATAATACAGTACCTGCAAACCGAATGGAATTAGCAACGCAGGGCGATCTCCTTTATGCGGTAACTACCAATAGCAGTAATGATGCGGATAGCATATATAAATCTATTGATGGGGGAGCTACCTGGCTCAAACAAAATACAGTCACGCTGCCAAACATATTAAACACGCAAGGTTGGTATAATCTGACTTTAGCAATAAATCCAACAGATCCTACTCAAATTGTTGTGGGTGGTTTGGATGCATTTAAATCATTAAACAGTGGTGCTACTTTTCAACCCCGGATGACTGCCTGGGCAAGTGGTTCTCCATACGTTCACGCGGATCATCATTTTATGCAGTGGTGGACAGTAGGAACCCAAAGCCGCATGGTAATAGGTTGCGATGGTGGAATTTTTTTATCTAATGACGGGGGTGCTACTTTTAATGACCGAAATACAAATTTAGCGATTAAGCAATTTTATGCAGGAGCTATTCATCCGGATGCAGGGTCTAATTATTTATTAGCAGGAGCACAGGATAATGGGGTACACCAATTAACCAATGCAGGTAAAAGTTTTTCAACAGAAGTAACGGGTGGCGATGGTTGCTTTGTGCACATCAATCAGCAAAATCCAACCGTACAGTTTGGTAGTTATACCAATAGCCAATACCGCAGAAGCATTAATGGTGGTACTTCTTGGAGCTCTGTTAACTTTAGTGCTTCCAATGGTCTTTTTGTCAATCCTTTTGATTATGACGATGGCCAAAATATAATGTATGCAAGCTATGGCAACAACACTCCTAATAACCAGATTTTAATATGGAAAAATGCAAACAACAGCACTAATGCTTCCATATTAACTATTCCTCTATTGGCAAGAGGATTAGCCTCAAATGCTACTGCTTTAAAAGTTTCACCGTACACTAAGGATCGCGTATTTGTAGGAAGCAACAAAGGAACTGTAGTCCGATTAGATAACGCACCAAATGCAGCCACTGCCACAGTAATTTCCAGCTCATCTTTCCCTACAGCCAATATCAGTTCAATTAATGTAGGCTCCAACGATGATAATATAGTTGTTACTTTTTCTAATTACGGAATTTCAAATATCTGGGTTACAAAAGATGCCGGTGCCAATTGGACCACCATTGATGGAGACCTGCCGGATATGCCGGTAAGATGGGCAGCCTTTGACCCCCAGCATGATGACCGTTTATTTATAGCTACTGAAACAGGAGTATATTATACCAATAGCATCAATGGTGCAAGTACTGCCTGGACCTCAGACCCGAGCTTTCCTACCGTGCGAACTAATATGCTAAAAATAAGAGCAAGCGATAATACTATGGTGGCTGCCACGCACGGCCGCGGATTGTATACTGCCGTAATACCTGCTTCACCGGAGATTCGTTTTACCTCTTCTTTCTTAACAGTAGCTGAAACAACTACACCAAGTACTACTGATTGCCGCAGTTATAAAGAT
>JBDSBL010000184.1:0-4631 GCA_039921625.1 Chitinophagaceae bacterium | reverse complement strand
AAAGAAATTATTGATACCGAATTGCAATTAAAAGACCTCGAAAGCGTAGATAAAAAATTAAGCAAGACCGAGAAAAATGCAAAAACAGATCCGAAGGCAAAAGTAGAATTGGAAATTTTGCAGCGTTGTAAAACTCACCTCGAGCAGGGAAAAAGCATTCGGTCGCTACACCTTTCCAAAGACGATCTAACGGCGGTGGCAGATCTTTTTTTACTGACGAATAAACCTGTATTATATGTAGCCAATGTAGATGAGGCTTCGATGCATACGGGTAATAAGTTTTCTCAAATTTTGCAGGATGCTGTCCATGAAGAAGGAGCGCAGGTTATCATTATGAATAACTCTATAGAAGCGCAAATTTCTGAGTTGGAAAATGAAGAAGATAAACAAATGTTTATGGATGAATACGGCATGAAAGAACCAGTTCTTAGCCGTTTGATTCGGTTTACTTATAAGTTGTTGAATCTTGCCACTTACTTTACTGCGGGGGTGCAGGAAGTACGTGCCTGGACGATACAGCAAGGTTGGAAAGCACCACAAGCAGCCTCCGTTATTCATACGGATTTTGAAAAAGGCTTTATCAAAGCAGAAGTAATAGGATATGATGATTTTGTAAACTATGGTTCGGAAGCTGCCTGCCGCGAGGTAGGTAAACTAAGAATTGAAGGAAAAGAATACAGTGTAAAAGATGGAGATGTAATGCATTTCCGGTTTAATGTGTAACCACCTTTTGTAGTGCTACCTACTATTGTAGCGGGAGAAAAATGGTAATTCTAAAATCCTAATTTTAGGAAGAGAGTGGACTGATTAAGGCATAAAAATAGATGCAATAAATCTCTAAGACTTAGCTGCAGCAAGGAATGTAAAGGTTAAAGGTGGGAGGAAGTTTGCTTGTGCCTAAATGCTATACAACGAAAAAGCTCCATAGAGATTCTGAACGATGCAGTGAGTGACACAACTGGCGCTCAATAGAAAGTTAACTGCTGGTAACCAAAAATTTAAATCCGCTTTTTATTGATCTATTAATGTAAAACGGACCATATTATTTCTTTATTAGCAGTGGATTAAAATAAAGCCCGGACGGACGCCCTTCCTACATTGATCGTTTTACTATTTCCGGGCTTACGGCCTTCGTATTGAAGATTTAATTCAATATTATTCAAAAGTTTTTTTGTGAAATCTACAGACCACAAGAAATTTTTACCGGGCAACAATCCGTCAAGCATAAGGTAGCTTACCGGCGTGTACGTGTTGGTTACATTTTTATTGAAATGAATATTGTTGTACGTAAAACGTGTGTTGATGGAACTGCTTTGCAGCACATTGTATTTTGACTCAATATTTAAGGCATTGGATATTGATTCTTCACCACCGTATTTCTTGGAGTTTACTTTATGATTATACTGATAACCCGTTTGCAGCCTTAGTTTGGTGCCGGATGTAAAAATAAAACGAGGCTCTATATTCTTTATTTCCAATTCATAATTCCGGTTTGCAAATGTAGCCGTGTATAAGGCATTCGTACCTTTTTTTGCCACCACATCCAAAGTGAAAGACCGGCTAAAATTCCACCTGCTTTTGATGCTCCAGTCATTTACTTTCCTGCTTTCATAACCATAAGTAAGTAGGGCTTTTGAGGTGTTTTGAAGGTTGCTTACATCAAACCCCCATTTGCTGTTGTACCGGTTGAACGACATTGTATTGAGCAAAGAAGTGTTGAGTGTAATTAAGGATGTATCCTGCAATAAATGCTTAAAAGGATTAAATTCAAAATCACCTTTGGCCACGGATTTTTTACTTTTTTGCATAGCCGTTTGAAAGTTAAGTAAGGAGGCTACTTTTCCTAATGAGGACAAATTAGTTTTAGGTAAAACTGCTTTGGGATTGAACGTAAGACTGTAATTAAGTGTGGTGTAGTTTGCTTTGGTATATTGGTTGGTAGGTATTAAAATGCGTACAAATTTTGCCTGATCCTGAAAGGCAGAAATTTCAAATTCATTAAGCGTTTGCACTCCATTGCTATCATAATCTATCCAGGTATATTGGCCTTGCCCGGCAGGCACTTCTATAAAAGCAAAGTCTCTTTTCTGCTCCTGTCCTGCTCCTACTTCGTAGAGCACATTGCCGGTAAGAAAACCTTTCCACTCATTCATTACATACTCCGCTCTTCCCAAAATAGTATTGTCTTCTTTCTGTTTTGATAATACCGTATTGTACACATGAAGTTTTCTGAACGTTGTATTGAGTATAAACTGACGGTGCACACTTTTTAATAACTCTGCCTGCAGGTTTACGTTATAGCTCCGGTCCCCTTTAATCAGTTGGTCTTTCAATGGATATTTATCGGCCCGGGTAAAAAAGTTTATCCCGTATTTATTTCTTTTTCTTTCATTGGACCGTATGTAAAAAGTGTAGGTATCAAAGGAAAATGAAGTAGGCGTTACCAAATTATTTTGGTGATACCGTACTCTATTTTTTTCCAAAGCATACCGAAATCCTACTCGAATAGAATCGAGTGGGCGAAGGAGTTTACTCATATCAATCACCGGTCTGAAAAAAGATCCTGTTTCATTTTTGCTTTTAAAATTGGTGAGTGCTACCCCATTTTGAAACACCCATCCTCTTACCGTTGCTGCTTGGCGTAGTATATTTTGAAATCCTCTGTATTGATCGCTGCGCTGGTAATTAATAAATTGATAAGAGGCATTGTTCCCTTTTTTATTTTGCAATTGGGTAGAAAGGCGGATAATGTTTTCAGTGGCCATTTCCGTAACAATCGGTAATCCCCATTCCCTACTGAATTCAACATTTCTGATCCGCTCCAATGGTTTAAATTTTTGGTCCACATGTTCGTAATCCACAGCGGAAGTAAGTTGCAAACCGTTTGCTTTTTGAAGTAGCGCCATATTGGTGTACAGCAATCGGAAGGCTGCTCCCACATCATCTCCGGCATCCTTTTTTGAAAAAGTGTTTACATCATTTTTACTAACAGCAAATTCTGTTTTAATAAGATTTCTGCTGTCCCATTGGTAATCAGCACCCACACTTAATAGCTGTTGTTTTTTGGGAGTTACCAGCAGTAGTACCGGCTCATAATTGCCCTGCCGCACTCCTGCTATTGGAGCTACATAGCGAAAAACCTTTCCATTGGCTCCATTGAAATCAGGTATATAATTTCCACGACCCTTTCCTACTTCCGTAAAGGCCAAAGAATATTTTGCGAGGGCAGGATCGGTAGCATATTGATAAAAAGAATCAAGGTTGTTGCCGGTGGTATCATATATTTTTTGGTATAAAATACGCCCGGTAGAAAAGGTATCCAATGTAGCTGTTGGGTAAAAAGCTTTACTAACGCTATCGCCAAGGTTAAATAGAAATTGTTTTTGGCGGGCATCAAGCGATTGATTCAGGCTTGAGTTTTTTGCATCACTATTATTAAATGCTGCGACTTTTAATTTTAGTTTATTGTTGATGGTAATATCCTGCGCTAAAAAAATATTAGCGTTTATAAAATTGCGATCTGCATATTCAAATTCAATTTGAATTCTTGAATCTTTAGTGATCATTCTCCTGGGAGTAAATAAAACTTCTGCGGTATTATAGTTTATTACATAATCAGCATCATCACCGCGACGCAATAATTCACCATCTAAGTAAACCCGCTCTGTGCCGGCTAACACAATAAAAAAAAATTCATTGTTGGCTCCTTGTAAGCGGTAAGGACCCTGGTTTCCTTCCAAGCTTTTTATAATATTCCGGGTAAATTTTCCTTTAGCTATAGAACCACTTATTAATGAGTTCGACACCACATTTTTGGACAGATGATTCGTAGATTTAAAGGAAATGCCTTGCAGGCGCTTATAAAAATTTAAGAAGTACAAGTCATTTTGCCGTATGTCAATATCTCCTAAATTTAATTGCCAGCCCTTCTTTTTGAATTGTAAAAAGACCTGATCAAATTCATTTAATTGTTGTGTTGTTCCATCTGGTTGTATCGGAATGTTATTATCGGTAAGGGCCGCTGCCACTTCTATACTATCCCGCAACATGCCATTTAGTTGCAATTGAAAATTAGAATTCACCACCGCATCCTGATTGTTGCCAAAAGATATACCCCGGCCAAAAGAGCCACTGTATTGAAGGTTGCCAAAATCAAGTAAGCGGCTGCCGGTGGTACCCTTATTTTCAAATTCAAAAGGCCGCAGGTACAAATTGTTTTTAATGCTGTCAAAATTCATCCCTTTTGCTACAGCACGAAGCTTGTATGGAAACACCCGGTAGCTCAAAAAGACAGAGTCTGTTTCTGGTTTTTTTTTCCAAAAAAGAATAGCATTAATATAGTCTAACCGATAAAGTGAATCTGGTAGGTTGGTAGTAAATGTAGAAGGAACAATACTTAAAGAATCAAGTAAAATGCTGTCGCCGGAAATCAATAATTGCTTAACTCTTAAATTTGTTTTGGCAATGTTTTGAGGTACTACCTGTGCTCCACACCAATAGAAAGTGCTTAGGAAAAAAAAGAGGTGTAGTATGCGGACGGTAAGCTTCAAAAGCAGTTTTTCAGGAAGACGTAAAATAGAATCTTTTATTCTTATGGATAAAGATTATGTGTTAATTCTTAAATAGTGCGG
>JBDSBL010000183.1:0-17864 GCA_039921625.1 Chitinophagaceae bacterium | reverse complement strand
GGTACGAACTTTTCGCATTTAGGTCCTTTTCTTTATTGCGGTAAAATAAGAAAGCTGAGATAGCATTAATAAGTATGCCTACTGCCGCAATCCAGACGATAGCCACTCCCTCTACCGGTTCAGGATAGAGTAAACGAGTCACGGATTCATACCTCAATGAAGTATATGCACAAAAACGAATATGATAAAAATGCCATTGGGATTTGCTAATCTGCCATTTGTATTATTTTGATTTGCTGAATAATTAGCTGTAAACGTTTCTAAATCCATAAACCGCTGATAACGGTCGGTGTCTTCAGTTTGCATTTGAGCAAGATCAATAGTCGATGGACAGTTTCTTTGAGCAATTAGAATAATTAAAATTAAAAGAAAAGGTAAGCAGTAGTTGTTTCATTTATTGTTTTTGATTATTGTTTTTTCCAAATATATTCGCCAATTATACTATTTACAAATTGGTATTGAAGGAGTAGATAGCTATCACAAACTTTAATTGGAACATGGGAATCCCGCAGTCCATTGTGTAGATTATAAAATACTAAGACAGGGTCATTGTCCTCCGGGAAATTAGTGCCTGATATCTCCCGAAGCGGAACAACTTTATAAGTATAGACGGAATCAGGATGGTTATTTTTGAAAAACTTTGCGGTATCGCTGCTTAGTTTCAACACCAACGAATACCCTTGGTTTTGGGGTGTGAGGTAATCAAACCGTTGTGCAATTCGATTAACTCTTTTTTCTTCCAGCCATTGCCATGTTCCTTGAATAGTAGCCTTTATAGTATCAAAATTTTTACTTAGTGTACAAGCAATTTGGATAGGTTGATAAACTAGTTCTTTATGCTTGCAATGAGAGAAGGTAATTAGGACTAAAGTGATGATTGATAATCGTTTCATAAAGGTTTTATTAGCAATGATAATAAATAGGTAGTGATACGGTATGAAGAAATAGATAAAGGGGGGCTATGGTCTCTTAAAAGCTGATTGTTTTGCTTTTGGTGAAAAGATTGAACGCTTAGAAGAAAGGTTCATAAACGAAGAAATTAAGTCCGATCTCTATGAAAAGTATATCCTTAAGTTCAAACAGGAAAGAGCGGAAATAAGTACATATATTAATATGACGAATTTTTCTAAATCGAACCTTGAAAAATACATTGACCGATCATTGGAATATCTAGTAGAACTCCCGTCTCTATGGGCTTCCAGCGATTACATGGATAGGCAAAAACTACAACATTCCATTTTTCCGGATGGTATTTATTACAATAAGAAAAAAGAAGAAAATCGAACCACAAAAATTAATAATGTGTTTGCGCTAATTGCCCACCACAAGAGCGTTTTAGAAGAAAATATAACCGGATGTTCTGAAATATTATTCAAAAAGTCCGGTTTGGTAGCCTCGACAGGACTCGAACCTGTATCTAAAGTTTAGGAAACTTCTATTCTATCCCTTGAACTACGAGGCCAATAAAATTGATTGCAAATATCAGGATACTGATTCAGTTATCCAATAACAATTGGCACCTTATGTGCAGCAATGTGAACCATTATATTTCCAATTTTCCTAAAACAATAGCAGCATGAACCTCTTTCATACTTTTTTTATAGGCGGCTACGAGTGCGCCGATCTTATTAATAACCGCGGAAATCGGGTTGATCTTTTATCCCTCACCGGCCACGATGCGCGGGTTCTTGAAGATTATAGTTTACTTAGAGAAGCAGGAATTCAAACTGTTCGCGAAGGAATCAGATGGAGCTTTGTAGAAAAAACTCCCTACCAATATGATTTTAGTGAAGTAAAACAGCGTATGGCTGCCGCCAGGTTAACGGGTATTCAACAATTGTGGGACATTTGCCACTTTGGTTATCCGGATGGTCTAATGCCCTCTCACCCGCAATTTGCTGACCGATTTGCCGCTGTGTGTAAAGCCTTTACAGAATTTTACAGATCTCAAACGGATCAACCCCTGATCATTACACCCATTAATGAAATAAGTTTTATTTCCTGGCTGGGAGGCGATGTACGCGGCACGGTTCCTTTTGCTATCCATTCTGGATTTGACGTAAAATATTTTCTTTGTCGCGCAGCAATCAAAGGCATTGAAGCTATAAAAAGCATAGACCCACAAGCCAAAATAATGTGTGTGGAACCTTTGATCAGGGTGCATCCGCAGGAAGGATTTCCCATATGTGATTCTATTGGTGGTTTTAACGAAGGTCAGTTTCAGGCCATGGACATTATCACAGGACGTCTTAATCCTGAGCTGGGCGGAAGGCCTGAATATATGGATCTTGCTGGCTTTAATTTTTATTACAACAATCAATGGGAACATGGTGGACCCACTATTTGCTGGTACAAAGAAAACCGCCGTACCTGTTTTTCTGAATTAATAAAGGACGCTTACCTGCGGTATAACAAGCCTGTAGTTTTAACAGAGACAGGC
Source organism: Chitinophagaceae bacterium (assembly GCA_039921625.1). GTDB lineage: Bacteria > Bacteroidota > Bacteroidia > Chitinophagales > Chitinophagaceae > Flavisolibacter. The sequence continues at coordinate 15,424 of JBDSBL010000183.1, read as the reverse complement.
CACTTTGGCGTTGACCGCAGTAAGTGGATGGAACAGATCACCGACGACTGTATTAAAGCCATGGAGGAGGGAGTTGATCTTCAAGGTATCTGCATTTACCCGGTACTTGATCGGCCGGATTGGGATAATACAGATTCGTACATCCCTTGTGGCATTTGGGGCTACAACATGGCAGGGGAGCGGTTTGCAGAAGAAGAATACCTGGCTTGTGTGCAGGAATGCCATCGAAAAATACAACAATTTGTAAACCAACAAGAAGAGGTATTATCACAGGTAATGGAGCTTCCATATTAAGGAGCACCCGTATCTGCTGAAGGGCTTTATACCGGGTGGACTGCCTATCTTTGCAGCCTTTCAAAAAGCAGAAGTAATATGAAATTTTATACGTGGTTGATTAAATACCGGCTTTATGTGGGTGTGGCCTTGTTGGCTCTTGGAGTATTTACTAATTACAGCGCCAGTTTCTGGCCGGCCTTTCCACTTTACCTGGTGGGATTGGTATTGATTGCAGGTCATTTTTTCTTTGGTCCTTTGCGGCTAATTCAGGAGTATATGGAAAGTGGAGATATGGTGGGTGCAGAAAAGGTGCTTAATTCCATCAGGTATCCAAATATTTTGTACAAACCCATCCGCTCTGTGTACTATACTTTGAAAGGCAATATTGCCATGACAAAACAGGACTATGATGCTGCAGAAATAAATATGAAAAAAGGCCTTGACCTTGGTATGCCAATGAAGGAGGCCGAAGGAGCGTCTATGTTGCAAATGGGCATGATAGCTATGCAGAAGAATGACATGAAAGGAGCCGAAAGCTACATACGCCAGGCGATACGCAAGGGGCTGCCCGATAAAGAAAATGCCGCTGCTGCTAACTTACAGATGTGCAGTATCATGATGAACAAACGCGAGTTTCGGGCAGCAAAAGATTTCTTTCGCAAGGCAAAAGCCTTGAAGCCAAAAACAACCCAGATAATAGACCAGATAAAACAAATTGAAAAATATATTTCCCGTATGCCGGGCTAAGTTTTTTCATCTATACAAAATAAAAAAACACCTCAATTGGGGTGTTTTTTTTATACTTTAAATAAGGTCTAGGGTCTGCTTAGCTACACTTTAATAGGTTCTTCTTTTATCACAGCATCCGTGTTAATTGGGCCATATATGTGTGGGAATTGTTCGTTAAGAGAAGGAGCAAGATCATACTGCCACCGGTGTTTTAATTGATCAGTATCGATAGTAAGTTTTACCAGATTTTCTTTCCCTTTAAAATACCGTTGTAACACTCCGGCAACCTGCCGCTCCTCACTGCAATGTATAAAGCCTTCAGGAGCTAGTGAAGCTGCTTCGTATTCTCCTTTTACTTTAGACGTCTCCCATTCTTTTGCTGACGTCACGTGGTAAATAATAGCCATGTTTTTAGTGCAAATATCAATCAATCTGTAAATTCATTTTTGCTCCGGGCCAGCTGCCAAAAAGTTCAGATATTTTTTGAAAGCGGAATTGAAATATTTCGTTCAATTTCTTTTTTACAATTGGCTCGTGCACCATATCTCCCAAAAAGAAAAAGGGAAGTCGATAATGCACCAGGTCAGTCATTTCTACTCCACCCTCTATCGGTTTGAAATGATGTTGATGATGCCAAAGTTTATAGGGTCCTTTGCGCTGTTCATCTACAAATAATTTCATGGGTTCCACATGGGTTATTTCTGTCATCCACGCTAATGGAATTCCCAGCAACGGCTTTACCGTATAAGTCATTACCTGTCCGGCGTAGGCCCTATCTCCATACAATTCATTCGTCATTTTTAGGTTAAGAAAGTCTGGAGTGAGTACTGGAAGATTGTGCGGATCAGAAAAAAATTTCCAACATTCCTCAATACTTATTGGCAGGTTCTGAACGCCTTTTAGCGCATGTACTTTACTCATTATGAAGTAAACAAAATAGGTATTAAAAAGTTGTAATAAAACGAAAAAGCTATGTTATGTGAAGCACTACTTTTTCTTCTTTTCTCGGTGGCACACCTTCATCCCATATTCGCTGTTGCGTAAAATGTAAGATGATTTCGCCCGGCTTCAATGCTTCTATTTTGAATATTTCTTCGGCACTTGCCCCGGGAATTGGTTCCCCTGCTAATTCAAAATCTTTTGTCACCCGAATCAGACTTTCATTGCTGCTACTTAGTACCCACACATATCCACCAGCGCCACTTCCTTTATAGCGCAGTTCCGTACAGTCTCCTATTTTTAAATGTATTGTTTTTTCTGTACCTGCCATTGAGAGTATAGTTGTAAAAGATGCACTGCAAAACGGAACGAAGCTGCCGTTTTTTTTGACAAGGTAACCAGTTTCCTTTTTGGCAGCACCTTTACTTATTCCACCACACGTATGGTCCAAAAATCATCGCATAAATGTGGATCAGCAATGTAGGCATAAGGCATCCAAAAGTGACCTTTGATGCCCCAACCGGTACCCCATGAATTTCGAACGAGTACCGCTTGCTGTGCATCATCAAAGCCTACCGCCATTACAGCATGTCCACCTCTTACTTTTTCTGAAGGCCTGGGTAGCGGCATGATTCCGGTAGTGCGCACTTCATTTCCCATAAAGCTTTCGTACACAGTAAAGCCAAACACAAATGGAAATTTTTCGGCAAGGCAACTTTTAAAAGAAGTAAGATTATGCGTTAGCCGCATATAGGATGTTATCTGGCTTTTTAGTGCATCCTTATAGCATTTTTGTGGAGGTTTCTGACTGTATTTTGCTCCAGGCGCATCATCATCGTCATAAGACCATTCCTTCTCTGGACATACGCCATCTTTTTCTAATGATTTAATGCCATCTCGTAAAAACGCACCACTATCTGAACCAACTGTATTGATAGGCACGCGTTCATTATAATACAAAAAAAGCCGAGAAGGCATAAAGGTGGAATGCCCTTGTTTTTTCTGCCCGTATTGGAAAGCGCCACACAACGCATTGGCTGTGCAACTACCAAGGCCACCCTGGTTGTAGATGGGCGGTGTGCCCGAGCGCAGATCTATATTTAGAGGAAGCTTTCTCAGAATTTTTGGCGATGGAGCAAACATAAAATCACGGGCATCCGGCAAGTCAGGAGGCCAGCCCATCCCCATTTTAAATTCCTGTTCCGGCGCTTTTTTACTTTTAGGCATCATATAAATTTTAATGGTTAACTAAAAAAAGTTTCAATTTTTTAATCTTGCTACCACTTCATCCAACAAAATCCACACGTCATATATACTGACGGTCAGCAAAATTCTCATTTGCCCCAAGGCTATATTTTCATTGGCTGAAAGAGCCGCCCACAGGGATTCCAGCGCTTTCTGGGTAGTTTCATTTTTGATTATTGCATCTGTTATTATTCCAGCTTGCAAACCCGCTATCACTACTTGAGTAGTTAATTCTGATGCTGTTTCAATCCTTTCTTCCAAGGCAACAACCTCAGTTCGCAAACTTTGCTCAGCGGCCTGCAATATTTTAAAAGCAATGGTTGCCTGCATCTCTTGCCGGTGCAGTGTTACCTTCTCCAATGTGATAGGGTTGATGTTTCGTTGGGCCGTTATCATTTCAGCTTTTAGCAGCTGCAACCGGCTTTCTCTTTCTGCTTTTCCTGCTCCGTTATAAAACTGTATGGCGTCGGTTAGCCATTGTTGTAAAGCAGCAAACACAGTTACCTCTTTTTTATTATAGCTATCCGCCACTGCATTTAATGCTTGCAATAAGGTAGTGAGGTCTTTTAATTCTTTGTGATAAAATTTTTGCATGAAGCACTATCTTATTCAAATTCTGTGATTTGTTTTACCTCTCCTGTGTCTTTATCCCTGATCGTTTTTATGAAAATTCCTTCTTCTGTAATTTTTGCTTTCACTATAAAAACGGAGGATTCACTACTGCCGTTTTTCACTACATTGGTTTCTGGATTTACCAACAAGTTTTCAATCTTTGTTTGTGCTACAATAGTGTTTTGCTTTACCTTGTCAATTACGTCCGCTAGCGTAAGTTTAAAAAGTTCATTAGCGGGAAAGTATTTCTTGTAATCCTCTACCAGCTTGGCTTCGCTGATGCGTTGGCTAAATATTTCAAACCATTTTTCCTGAATAATATTATCAGGTTGACTGGGATCCTGATTGGTGGCCAACAGGCCGAAAAATTCATCCATCGAGGCATCACTTGTATCTGCTTTTAGAGGTTGTTTTTTTTCACTTCCTAATATTCGTCGATCCACTACAAAAATATTGATGTCTCTTTTTTTAAGCTGGATGCTACGGATAATGTTATTGAGTTTGCTGCTAATAAAGGATTTAAAATCACTCTTGGTCATTACAAAAGTGACGATGGTAGAAAAGCGTGCCCCCGATATCAATACCGGAATGGTCAACTCCATTTCTGGAATTTTAAAACGTGGTACTGAAAAATATTGCATGATCTGGTCCTGCGCATAGATCAACGCAATGCGCTTCGATTCGCGATCGGCAATATCTCTGGCCCGCACAATTTCAGAAAAAATATATCCTACGTAATCAGACAAAGTGATCTCCGCCATAGTGTGTGGTTGTACTAAAAGATGGAAAAAAGTAAAGCCGTTTTTATGCAGCCAAAATGCCTAAAATCTTTTCAAGGCCTGATGGGATCTCATCTTGCACTGCCTTTACATTTACATTAAGTGCATATTCTTTTTTTACTTCTACTCCGGTAGATGTTTGGCGTTGATAAGAAGCAGACACTTTAAAACTAACGGGTCCCCATCCACCTTTTACTTCTGCATTGATACCTAGTTTATCTGATACAGCAGATGTTTCCACTGAATTAAGTTTTACATTAAAATCAATGATCACATGCTCAATGCGCAAGCTGGGAATAGGCAGCATAGCAAGCAGCGGTACTTTCACAGCTACTTCTTTTGTAATGGGGTTGCCGGCTGCATCTACATCTTTACGGGTATGTGTAAAATCCACCATTACCAATTCTTTTTTTCCATTACTATCTTCTGCAAACCCTACTTGATTAATAAAATTTACTGTAGCAATGGAAGAGGCTACCTGCGCATCTACTGCAGCCTGCAAGGGTCCCCCAATCATCTTTTTAAAATCAATATTATTTAGCTCAGAAGTAAGGTTGGTAGATGGTGCACCAAGTGGGCCCAGGGCTGCCAAAGCAGTTGCAGTATTGGTTATTGCTTTAATAGCTTCGTCCCTACTCATGCCATCCTTGCTGCGGGCAATGGAATTGATGGTATGCTCCAAATTGGAAGGAAGGTTGTTGATGCGGTGATTGGAAGTGCTTTTGTTTTGGGGCCGTTTGGCCGTTTTAGTTGTGGTTGCCATGGTCGTTTATTTGTTGGTAAAAAATAGATACTTTTTAATAGGGAGATTAACCAACACATTTCCAAAAAGCATTCAAAAGGTAAGGCTTCGGCGCCACCACTATCAGAAGATGATCACATATGAAAATTATATCATTTTATCCAAACAATCATTAGAATAAGTACGCATTTTACTTTCTAAATAATGAAATCTTCACCTCATTAGTATAAAAGAAATACACCACTCTTTTTCAAAATATATATTTATAAGTGTTCTAATAAAAGACAAAAAAAAGAGCCTACCCAAGGATAAACTCTTTTATGAATTTTTATATATATTAATTAATAACGTCCGTCTTTTTTATCCATGCTGCGGCCTATACCGTAACCACCGGCTCCACCTATTACACCGCCAACTACACCACCTACTGCACGGTTCTTTTTATTTACCACAGCACCAATCACGGCACCAGAAGCAGTACCAATAGCTGCACCTTTAGCTGCTTTGCTCCATCCTTTTTTACGCATAGCTGTATTAGAAGATTGAGAATTCATAGTACCACTTTGACCAGAACTTCTTTTGCGCACTGCGGTTGATTTGGCGGCTTTTTGTGGCACATACACCACGGTTCTTTCTGCAGGTGCCGCATTTAAACTGTTTTGATATTCTGCCGGATCTGCCAATTCATTTTGTGATTTCCATTGTTGGAATTTTGCAAGACCAACCGTATCGGCAGTCATACGTACGGAATCTTTATAAGCCTGCAATTTTGCATTAGCCACATCCGCCTGAGGGTTACTGTTACAAGCTGTTACTATAGCAGCAACTGTAAAAAAAGATAATATTTGCTTCATAGTGTAGTTTTTAAAAATGAGTAATAATTTATTGTACGTTCCTACCTATAAATGGAAAATTGTGCCATAAATTAGGGACTTGTTAATGAATGGATGAGAGTACCCTTAACGTGCTGACTATAAGTGTATTGTACCAATCATTTTTTAACATAGAAAGTATAAAATGGATACATTATTTCTTTGAAAAATTGATGTTCGTTGCAGTAGGTAACCTCTATTTTTCCTCACTATAGTTTAGTTGAATTATGCACCCACTTTTATGAAATTTCAATACTCTGAAATTTTATTAGTTTCAACATCATTTAAAAATTAAGGGTGAAGATCATAAGGTTAAAATGATACTACAAATTTTTAAAATCTCAAACTCAAAAATTCAAATTTGAAATCTTAGAAGGATGATTTAATCTTTTTTTCTAAGTTGCAATTTTTTATAAAATAGAAAAAGCCACGCAGCTTTTGGCTGCATGGCTTTTATAAAATTTATTACTTTTTCCTATTGGTAAAAATAAATTACGATGTTTTATTGTCTGTCCCTTCCGGTTCTAATTTTTCATCTGGATCCATAAACCCTTTTAACTCGGTAATATTCGGATCACTTTTTTGTTGTTTATCACGGCTTGGATTTTCTACTGTATTTCGTTCCGGGGTATCCTTTTGGTCACCCGTATTTTCCTTTGGATTAGTTGTTGTATTCATGTGTTTTATTTTTATGTAAGCTATGTTTTATTATAGAAAAACAGTAAGATAAATCCTACTGTTTTAATTTATAAACTACTATTTATTACTGATTAATTCCAGGCTCTGGAAAATACTTTTTGCAATAAAGGAGTTGTTCGGGCAGCTGCATTTGTGCGCACCTGCTCTTCCTTATCGGCTATTTTTTGAAACATCACTTCACTCACAAGACCTGCGGTAAGGTTTGCCAAATCAAGATTCAATTTATTACCAACTAACGCCCTTGCAGGTTTAATGAGGTCGTTCCATTGCTGGTTCAATTTATATTCATCTAAAGCAGATTGCATAACTGGTGCAATGGACTGGCGCAAGCTATCTCCAACGGAGGTACGTAAATAATCTGTAGCAGATGTTCCACCGTTTTTTACAATACGCATGGCATCTTTAAATTTCAAATTGTGAATAGCGCCTACAAAAATAGGAATTGAATTAGTCGCCGTTTTTTCCGCAGCAGTGCTTAGTGTAGTTGTAAAACGGTCTACTTCATTTGTCAAACCTAATTGCTGCAATGTCTTTAGCACTTTGGAAACCGGCTCAGGAAATAAAGTAGTTAGAATTCTCTCCTTGCTAAAGGCACCTTGTACGCCATCGCGGCTTCCAATCTGCAACAATTCTCTTATGGCGCTTGCTGCATCCCGTTCATTCAATACATACCCTGCTGCCTTTTGTAAACTGCTGCACGAATAAGTGATGGGCAACATCACCATAAGTAATAAGGGTAGAACTATTCTTTTCATACTTTTTTTTTATAAATAATTGATTTGGGTTAATGATACCAATAGCAGACCAATTATAAATGCACAAGTTTTGTTTAAGGTTGTTAAAAAAATCAGAAACCATATTTATTTGTTCCATCGTTTACCTTCTATTAAACACAAGTGCTGCCTACCATCTTTACTAAAATCAACCTGACTTTAACTACAAGTGTGATAACTCTGCACGTTTGGTACTGGCAATTAACGGTGTGTTAACCCTACCTTTTCTGCTTGTTATCTATATTCATTAATTAGAAAGTAATGGCAAAAATTTTTGTTCTCATATACCTCTTATTGGCGGCTACCACTTCATTTGCACAATCTAAAAACGTAATGGGCTACTTGCGAGATAGTATCACCCATTTTCCATTATCTGGTACGGTTAAAAACAACAACAGTAATAAAAGTGTGCGTTGTGATGAAACAGGTTTTTTTCGAATTGCGGCTTATCCAAATGATCTTATTTATGCCTTATCTCCCGGTTATCAATTTGACACAATTCGATACTCTTCCATTTTCGCAGATACCATACAATTATTTCTATCTCCTGCAGGCAGCATATTGCCTACGGTGACGGTGACGAGCGGATACACCAAATACCAAATTGATAGTGCCGACCGAGCTACCTCATTCTTAGAAAATAGGGGCACCATGGTGAAAACAATTTCTAGACCCAATTCAAACGGATTTGGCATAGGCCTCAACCTGGATAAAGTTTTTAAAAAGGAAGAAAGGGGAAAGAAAACTTATACTATCAGTTATAAAAAGCGGGAAGAGCAAGCTTATATTGATTATCGCTTTTCACCAAAATTAGTAGCTTTTTATACCGGGTTGAAAGGAGAAGCCCTTCGACAATTTTTGTATCAATATGCACCTTCTTTTCAATGGCTGCGCCAGCACACTACTAATGAAGAAGTATTGTTTTATATAAATGAGAAACTAAAGCTTTTCAGGATAACGAAGCCTGCATAAAAACTTCTGTTTAAAACCTAAATTATTTACCGCATAAAAAATGGTTCAGTTTGTAGCTGAACCAAAGAATTTATAGAAAATAAATTACATCATTAACTTAATATCGATTGCCACTTGGACCTCCTCGGCCCCTGTTATTATTATTGTATCCACCGCTATTAAATCCACCACCACGGTTTCCATCTTTAGGCCCGCTGGAGCCAGAACCACCACGTTCATCCGCTTCTTTCACCACCAATGGTTTCTTACCCAAAGAAATATCATTAAGGTGCTCAATTGCATCCCGTCCGTCTTGTTCATTTTGCATATCTACAAAAGCAAATCCACGGCTTTTGCCCGTTTCTTTATCAAGGGCCACTTTGGCAGAGGTGATAGGTCCGAACTTTTCGAAAATTTCAATTAATTCCTCATCATAAAGGTCATAAGGAAGGCCTGCTACAAAAAGTTTCATATAGAATATTCAGTTTATTCTGCAAAAGTAAGCAACCTTTTGGTAGCTCCCTTTTATCATTTAATAGAGCAGATGTGGTTATTTAATGCAAAACTTATTGGCAACTTTTTTTTGTTATGACTAAGCCTCTATCAAAATTTTATTTTAAAAAATGAATAACAGATAAGACTTGTTTTTCTTTTCCTAAAAAATATAAACAATGAATTGCAAGAACCAAATTTTATGAAAACGAATCTTATTCATGGCATAGGCTTTGTATTTTATATAATGAATCCTTTGAATCCTCATTCCTACCTGAAAACAAAAAATTTATTTCTGTGAAAATTGAGCCAATCCAATCATCTCTGTGAAAAAGTGTGAATCCGTAAGAAAACGATAGAATTGAAATTTTACAATTCTTAATACCCATACCGAAGATCCCCTCCAAAAAAGGGGATTTTTTTATTGTAATTGTAGAGGTAATTATCTCTTTACTAAAACATTTATCAGCAAACCTGAATGTTTACGTGTTTTCCGAACCATATAAACAACCTCATCGTATAACTACGAAGTGTTTCTATTGCGCCTGATGAGTAAACTTACTAATTAGTTGATTATCAATACTTTTTGAGTCTACTTCCACCTAAAAAAGAGGCGTTTTTGGCGGAAACATTTGCCTTTTCATCGAACGATCTTTCTTTAGGGTATTGGCTGAGGCTATCTTTACATAGTCAAACAAACCAATACCTAGAAAAAACCAAAACCAAAATCCAACATCCAGTCGCAACCAAAACCAACTATCCTTAAAAAAACCAATGTCATCCAAGTCCTGAAGAAAACCATCCAATCCCTGAAAACCAAGGCGTCCCGTCCGATGAAAAAAAAATTTTAGAATTATCAACGCCTGATATTTTATCCCCTCCCTTAAAGAGGGGATATTTATGTTACCTATCTGATTCCGGTGTCAACAGATTTTAAAAATGTAAACAATATTGAATTCAGACTTTTAACGGATCCAAATTTTTTTAAAAGAAAAACGTTTTTTAAAATCAACCTTAGTAAAGAGGACTTTCAATTACTACATTATTGGTTACCTGTTTTCATGCATGGGGGTGTGCATTTTCATAATCGTCAATGGCCGTTTTTATTGCTAGAGTTAAGGCTTCTTCCTCCTTGCGTAATTTGGATTTTTTAAGTGGAGAATTGTCTTTGCCTTCCTGCAGCCATTTTCCTTCTTTTGTTTTAAATACATGAAATTCATGGCGGCCTGATAATGGTGGTTCCACTTTTATTATGTATCCCATTCTTTCTACTTTCTCCATGTTATTCCAAGGCAAAAGACCAAGCAAACCATTTTTTAATTTTATTACTTTACCTGTACTTACTGAGCCCTGGCAGTGGTGAGGAAGACTAATAGTAAAGTGGCCCATTTAAAACAGTTTTAGTGTGCACGTATAAGTTACATCCATTTTTTTTGAAAATATGGTTTGCTAATAAAACCATCTATAAATATGGCCTACCTAACATTAAATTAAAAAGTAGTAAAATTTTAAAATAGGATGGGATGAAAAAACTTATATAATTTTGGTAAACACCCAAGTATACCCTCCTAAAATTATTCTGTACACTACGAGGCCTTCTTTCTAACTCTACTGATTCAACTATCTAACTCTACTGATTCTTATATTTCCTTCCCTCAATTGAACGCTACTTTCTTCGTCATTTTTTATTTCAACTAATAACTCAACCTAAACTTCTAATTTATGAAAAAGATGATGTTTTTTCTTGGCGTTATTGCTATTGCATTTTCAACGAGGCTTGCAGCGCAACAAACGAAAATTTTTATGAGCATGGGGAATGAAATTACCGGTTCTGCTACCGAGGTAGGCTATGAGCACAATCTACAAATATTGTCCTACAGCCAGGGAGCCAGCTCCTGCTCGCAAACAGCAAGCCAGGGTGGTAGTGGCTCAGGTGCTGGTGCATGCAAAGTATCATCCTCTGATTTTAGTTTTATGATGGAAATGGACAGAAGCATTATTAAGTTGAAAGAATACATCTATACCGGTAAAAGAATCCCGGTAGTTGTGGTTCGTTTTGTAAAAGGAGGTGGAGAATCCCGGCCTGCAGTATATTATAAAATAACCCTCAACAATGTAGTTATATCCGCACTTCAGGAATCCGGAAGTTCAGAACCACCTTCTGTGTCATTTTCTCTATCACCTGAATCAATAGCCTGGGAATATTCAGAACAAAATCAAGATGGCCAAATGGGTACGCCTTTAAAATTTTCCTGGGATCTAAGGAGATCAAGATCTTTTTAATTGCATCTTACTGAGCCTTTTTTAGCAACATTGAAAATTTAAATCTTAGATGACTTTGTTGCTGTTATTCTTTAAAAATTTACAACAATGACCAAATATATTGCACTGTTGTTCCTACTTTCTGCTTTTACTATGCAGGTGGTTCTTGGCCAGTCACGCATTACAAAAGATGACGGGCAAAAGAATAAATTACCATTTCAATTTCAGTCTTCCTTTACAGCTTTACCACCATTGGTAACTATACAAAGAAACATTGCCAATGATGCCCGCAATATAAAAAAAGCAGGCATTGATTTAGTGGAGCAAATGGATTACATTAAAAAACAATGTCCTTTTCTAAACCCAATAAAATCATCATTGGAGCTTACTGGTGACCGGCTGAACACAGAAACCGTAAACCTGGTTTGGAAAAGAGAAAATGGCGTAGATGACCGCTTGTATTTTATTGAACGATCTTTTAATGATTCACTTCATTTTGAAACGGTAAATAATGTGTGGGCCTATAGCAAGCAAAAAAGAGAAGAAAAGTATCAATTACCGGATGAAAACCATAATGATGAAGTAACATTTTACCGGTTAAAGCTGGCCAGTTTTTCTAATGAAATTATTTATTCCAACATAGTAAAAGTAAAAGGATATGCTATTGAAACTTTTGCTGTGTACCCCAATCCTGCAGCACAAAAAGCACAGCTACGATTAGATACAAAAGTACCTGGTCTTGCTTATGTATCTGTATATGATGATGGTGGAAGAAGGTTATTTCAAAAAACAATGATGATGGTGGTTGGCTCTAATTTAAATTACATAGACGTCAGTCATTTTTTAACCGGCACTTACCTGGTGTCCATTACTCTTGCCGACAAAACCATGAGAAGAGGAAAAATTATTAAAGAGTGAATATTTACTTTATTACATCACTAATGCAGCCTGAATGGGGCTGCATTTTTTTTCATTTTACTTAGGTAAAAAAACATACTTTATTTAGTAAATTTTCGTTTTCCACTTCTTAGTGGGATTCATGTTCCAAGGCTTATACCTCTTCTTTTAATAAAAGTATTTTTGCTATTCTATGAAATTATTTTGTTTCCTATTGGTTGCATTTTTACCGGTATATCTGCATGCCCAGTCTGCCGTTGACGTGGAGCCCACCACATTTACCTATTCTCAAAATTCATTTTCTTATTCAGGGCCTTTTATTCCCAAACTGTACCAGCGAAACACGGGAGCATTATTAGGAGTTCAACGTGGCCGATATACTTTTATTGAAATGGGAGGCGAGGCACATTGGAGAAAAATAGGACTTAAAAAGTCAAACATTACAGCCGCATCTGTCACTATGGAATACAATCCATTGAACCATGTGATTGGGTACAAAGCAGGCATGTGGACAAAGCGTGGCCATGTAAATTTGAGCTATGGCGGCAACCTTGTTTTTTATAATGATTTTAAAGGGAAAAGCAGGTATGGACTTGGGCCTGCCGTAGGTTTTAGATTGGCTGGTTTTCACCTCATTAATGGTTACAATTTTTTAGCTGGCAACAAAGAATTGTCCAAAGTAAATACCTTGTACATTGCTTTACGATATTACTTTCCGGTGAACAATAAGTTTACCTGGGACCGTACAAATAACAACAACCGCGACAAGGCAAAGAAGAGCAGAGAGAATGAAAAAAAGAAAAGACAACGCATGAAAGAAAAGGAAGGAAAGAAAATCGTATTTCCTTTTTTAAAAAATTAATACACCCTTATTATTAACTTCATTTTTCTATTTAAATCACCTATTTTTTTTAGGAACTGCCTTTCATAAAAGTTAACTTCAAGCATTCATCAATTTAAAATATTTATCATGGCTATTATTAAAGTTATAGAACTCCTTGCCAGCTCAAGTTCAAGCTGGGAAGACGCTACCCAACAAGCAGTAACTCATGCGTCAAAAACATTGCGCAACATCCGTTCTGTGTATGTAAAAGAACAAAGCGCTGTAGTGGAAAATAATAAAGTGGTTCAATACCGTGTAGATGTAAAGATCAGTTTCGAACTCGACGATACACAGCATCCGTAATGCTTCTACTGCTTTTTATATAAAGTCGTTACCTAGTAAATTCCTGTACCGTTTTAAAGATGTTCAATTAAGAACTCAGGTTCTTGATTATGGCACTTCAATTACTGTCCAGGAATTTTTGCGTCGGCTCCAAATAATAGCATAATCTTTTCCATGAAGTAGCTTGTAAGTGCGGGTATTGTTGCTGTTGCTGAAGCGAAGCCAACCATAAGGATACACCTCGAATTTGAATACAAATGGTTGGGTTGTTTTTAATGGCGCTTCTGTAAATTTCCGACCATCATCAGATAAGAAAACGGTCATATCATTATTGCCATACAGCGATAGATAAATCCAACTTGCATCAGCCGGTGCAGGAGGAGGGTTTTGCTGCGGTTGTGGCACTGGGTTGTTATTATTGCCTGGTGTTGTATTAGTCAACCCTTGCGCATAAGCCCAACCCTTTCCAATTGAATTCAGGCGGTCTGCTTTAGCGGGGTGAGTGGCAGAAGCACGCGGTGAGGCAATTTGCTCCATCGCTGCTTTTGCTTCCTCCAAAGTAGCTCCCATTTTGGCCATTACATATCCCGAAAAATAATCTGCTTCGAGTTCTTTTGGAGGAGTACTTCCCTGCCGGTCAATTACATGATTGCGGTAATGATGCCCCATCTCGTGTGCAAGTACGCTAATGGAAGCCCACTGAGTACCTGCGTAGGAATCAAGGCTTTCTAAAAAATTATTGTCATAAATAATATACCGCTGATTACGGATTATAGTTGCATAAGCATTGTTGATGCCATTCTGTTCCTCCAGCAAAAAGTTCTCTTTCCAGTTGATATCTTCCAACATCACGTTGATATACTTCTTTGCTTCATACACGGATTGAAAGTTGGACTGCAGGGAGCGAGGTGGAATAATGATACCGCATTGATTTGTTCTTTGTGCCGTCACTGTATGAAACACAAACAAGCTGGCGATCAATAATATTTTCTTCATTGGGAACAATTTTTTTTGCGCTAATAAAATAAGTCAATAAATAAGCCATCCTTGCGGCTGGCGAGAAAAAAGAGGGCAAATTTAACCTTGCTTAATGAATACATTAAACTTAAAAATTTAATAAGTTTTTGTGTTTGAGGGTGACTTTTTAGAAACAACTTCATAATAGATTTAAAATAACAAAATGAATATTCGCCGCATAAAAGAGACATGTATTTATGTATCTGATTTAGAAAAAACTAAATTCTTTTATCACCATTTACTGGGCCTTCCCCTATTATCAACGGTTGCCGAAAGGCATCTTTTTTTTAAAGCAGGCGAATCAATTTTGCTTTGCTTTATAGCCTCAAAAACAGAAATGGAAACAGCAGTACCACCTCATGGAGCCCACGGTAGCATTCACTTTGCTTTTGAAGTAGCCAAAGAAGATTATGAGGCAACGCTGGCTACTATAAAAGAAAAAAACATAGAGATAGTACAAGAACACGTATGGAAATCAAGCATTCGTTCCTTCTATTTTCATGATCCGGATAACAACCTTGTAGAAATAATTGAAGAAGGATTGTGGGATTAAATGAATGGCATTAGTAACGTAATTCATTCCTTAATTTAACCCCACCAAAAAGCAGCCGCTATTAAGCAATAAAGACCAATAAGTGCCAGGCCTTCCAGCCAAATAGATTCCCCATCAAACACAACAAAAGCACTAACAATAACGGCCAGCGCCAGACATGCCAGCAACATGGGCGTCAATACAAAAGAAAGTACGGCACCACCCAAAAAAAAAGAAAGAAGTACCAACAATGGAAAGAGGCCTAATGCGATTTGTAGCGAACTATTCATGATTACGCTGACGGAATAATCACTTTGATTTCGATATGCAAGTTGAATGCCTACCAGGTTCTCAATAGCATTGCCTGCAATGGCTACAATCACTAAACCCGCAAACGTATCGTTGATGCCTAATGTTGCCATTGCAGGTTGCAAGGCCACCA